>CBDUQH010000023.1:0-14242 GCA_965369335.1 uncultured bacterium | reverse complement strand
GATTGGAACTGTACTGAGAGAGTCTTGATGGGTTTTTAAAAGTTGGAGGGTTTGAGTTAGGTTTGAAGATGGAGTGAAGTCAGTGACAAATCTAAAGCGTGGAAGAGGGTCTTGGATTTGATAGATGTAAAAGGGAGGTAGGTTTGGTTTGGGTGGGGTGAGTTGTTGGATTAGGTCGAGATTGTTGATGGGTTGGGTGGAGATGAGATGGTTGATGGAACTTAAAGCTAAAGATTGTTGATTGCCGATGACTTGGAAAGGGGGGATTCTTTTGGGATTTAAGCCGGCGTATGTTTGGAGGGAAGTGATTTGAGAAAGTGAGCTTGAGTTGGGTAGAAGGCTGTTTTGGTAATAAAGGTAGGGAGTGTTAGTTGACCAACCTGAAGTGTGGAAGGTGTCGAACCAGGAATAAAAAATGGATTCGTGGGTGTGGATTCTGGAGTTGGAGGATATGTGAGATAGTGTGGTTGGTGGGCTGAGAAAATCTTTGAAAGGAATTGTGGGGTAAAAAGGGTATCCGAATTGGAATAGCTGGTAAAGCGAGAAGGCTGTGATTAAGAACAGAGTTTGGTTGAGTGAAAAGGGGAGTTTTTTGGTTTTTAAATGGTTTTGGAAGATAGTGAACCCAAAAGATGACAAGGCACTAAGGCTGAAAGTGGTGAGGAGAATGAATCTTGAAGGTTGGCGGAATAGGTTGAAGGGAGGGAGGGTGTAAAAGAATCCAAGGGGAGTGTGATTGCCAAGAGCCAGGGGGACGGAAATTATGGTTAGTATTGAAAGAGATTTTTCCCAAGAGGTAAATTTTTTGTGATGTTTGAGGGCTAAGAAGGCTAGTAGCAAGGGGATGAGTCCTAAGTAAGAAGTATTTTCCCAATAAAATCCTGATTTGCCTTCGATTGGAGGAGAGTAAGTGGAGTCTTTGGGTGTGCCGTGAATGGTGGGGCTAAAGTAAGTGAGAAGGTCTTGGGGAGTGTAAGGGTATTGGAAGATGTAGTCTTGATTGGTTTGGGTTGATTTGTCTGAAAGTTGAATGAGTTGAAGGGTGGGGAGGAGTTGGATGGCGGAGAGAGCGATTGCTAGTAGGGAAGAGAGAGTGATGAATTTGAGTTTGGGTTTGAGTGGGGTTGAAGAGGAGCGTAGTTGAAAGAAAGTGATGATGGTGAGGGCTACTAAAAAAATAAAAGCAAACTGGAAATGACCTATAAATAATAGTTGTGAGAAAGCCAGAGAGAGGGAGATAGATTTAATTAGGTTTGGTTTTTGGGTGAGTTTGAGGGTGAGAAAGACAATCCAAGGTAGGAGTGAGATTGATTGGGAGTGGTTGAAGTGGATGATTTGGAGGATGAAGTAGGAAGAGAACGTGTAGGTGGAAGCGGTGAAGAAGCTGGCGAGTTTGTTTTTGGTGTGGTGGTGTGTAAGAAAATACATGCCAGAAAAGTTTAGGAAGAATGAGACTAGGTAGCTTAGATTCCAGGCTAAGGGAGTGGAGAGAAGGCCAAAGAGAATTAGGTTGGGGAGGTAGAAGGTGCCGATTTGGCTTTCGGCTAGGAGGGGAAAGCCTGTACCGAAGTGTTTATTCCAAAGAGGGAGTTGTCCGAGTTTAAGAGATTGGCTTAGGAATTCTTTGGCTGGGTAGTTAAAGCGTAGAGTGTCTGAACCGACGTATTCGGGAGTGAAGAAGATGCTTGGGGTGGGGTAAAAAAGGGATGAGAAATAGGCAATGATGAGAAGGAGGCCGATTAAAAGAGGTAGTTTGTGGGTGCGCATATGGTTATGAGTATAAATTAGGTGCGGCGGAAGAGGTGGTTGAGTTCGTGGGTGGTGATAAATAGACTAACAGGTCTGCCGTGGGGACAAGTACCGGCATGATTGGTTTCTAGGAGTTGAGTGACGAGTTCTTTTCTGGTGCTGGGTTTTAGGTAGTCACCGGCCTTTACAGCTAGGCGGCAAGCCATGGAGGCAATGATGGAGTCGGTTTGAGTGTCTAGGTCTTTTTTTGTGCCAGTTTGGATTTGGTCGAGAATATCGGTAATGAGTTGGATGATATCGTGATCGGCGAAGAGTTTGGGGATGGAGTTGATTTTGAAGCTGTTTTCTCCGAAAAGTTGGATGTCGAAGCCTAATTGATGGAAAGTGGATAGATTTTGTTGGAGAAGAGTGGTTTGAGAAAAATCAAGATCAAAGGCGAGGCTGATTTTTAGTTTTTGGTTGGTGAGCTTGGATTTTTGAGATCGGTAGGTATGTTTGAGTTGGTCGTAGAGTAGGCGTTCATGGAGGGCGTGTTGGTCGATTAAGAGCAAGCCTTGGGTGGTGGGAGCGAGGAGGTAGAGATTGGCGAGTTGTTGGATAGAGCCTGTGAGGGTGGGAGTTTGATTGGAGGCTTGGTGGTGGAGGTGAGAGAGACCTTGTCGAAATTTTAGAGCTTTGGGTTGGCCAGTTTTGTCTTGAGTTTGGAAGTTGATTTGGGAGGTGGATGAGTATGTGAGTGGTCTTTGAGAGAGGATTGGAGTTAGTGCTTTTTTGATTGAAACTGCGATTTGGTCTTGGGTGTAGAGATCAATGGTTTGTTTTTGAGGGTGGATGTTGGGGTCGATGTGTTTGGGGTCGATATTGAGGTGAAGGGTGTAGAGAGGGTAGAGGGTGTTTGATTGTGGAGAGTTGGTGGTTTGTTGGATGAGTTGTTGGAGGTATTTGTGTTTGATGGGGCGGTTGTTGATGAAGAGGAATTGGTTTTTGGGTCTTTTGTTCCAGAGACTGGGTTGGGAGACAAAGCCAGTGATGGTGAGGTGATTATCTTGGTAAGAGAGGGGGATCATTTGGGAGAAAGTTTGATGGCCAAGAATTGATTGGGTGCGTTGGATGTGGGTTTGGGAGGGGAGGTTTAAGAGTTGGCGTTGGTTGTGGGTGAGAGTGATAGCAATGTGGGGGTTGGCTAGGGCAATTTGGGTGATGGTGTCGGTAATTTTTTTGAGTTGGGATTGGGAGTTGGAAAGATATTTTTTTCTGACCGGGTGGTGGTGAAATAGTTTATCGACGGTGATTTGGGTGCCTGGACGGATGCCAATGGGTTGGAGATGTGGAGGGTGTTTGGGTGAGAGTTTAATTTGGTATCCAGCTTGCTGAGATTTGGGTTTGGAGGCGATAGTTAAGTGGCCTGTTTGAGAGATGCTAAATAGAGCTTCGCCTCTAAATCCTTGGGTGGTGAGGGTTTTGAAATCGGAGAGTTTTTGGAGTTTGGAAGTAGTGTGCGGTTGGACTGAGAGGGGAAGGTATTTTTTGGAGATGCCATGGCCGTTGTCGATGATTTGGATTTGGTCGAGGCCGGCGTTGGTTAAGCTGATTGTGATTTGGGTAGATTCTGCGTCGATGGAGTTGTCTAGGAGTTCTTTGATGGCGTTGTGAGGAGATTGGATGACTTCGCCAGCAGCAATGGTTTGGATGATTTTTTGGTTAAGTTTTTTGATTGGTTTTGGCATGGTGATTGTTTGTTTATCATTTTGTACGGTTCCTGTCAGCTGTTTTCTCACCAGTCAGACTGGCCTTCGCCAAAAAGTGCATCACTTCGTTGCTGGGACTTTTTGGGAGTCCCTCTACAGCTGCCACCCGTATAAATTGGTGTTAACTTACTACATTTGTTAGATTGTGTCACGGACTCTTCCCCAAGAATACCCGCCCTCCAGAGGCAAGCAGGCAAGAGTCCCCTTCTTGGGGGTTCCCCAGTCCGTGACAACAGGTAGAGGGGATTATTCTATTTCCTCTTTTAGTTTAGCCAAAAAGGTGAGGGCTTGGAGGGGGGTGGTGTTTAGAAGATCGAAGGATTGGAGTTGGGAGATGATGTGAGAGTCTTTTGGGAGTGGTGTGGCTGAATTTAGGGTGAGTTGTTGGTCTGGAGTTTGTGGTTTTAGATTGTGAGAAGATTCGAGGGTTTTGAGAATTTTTTTGGCGTTGTTGGCGACTTGGTTGGGGACGCCGGCGAGTTTGGCGACGGCGATGCCATAACTGTGGGCGGCTTTGCCTTTTATAATTCGATGGAGGAAGACTGGTTGATTTTGGTGTTCTTCGACTGCAGCGTGGTAGTTTTTGATGAGATTGGGGTATTTATCTTCAAGTGTTTGGAGCTCGTGGTAGTGGGTGGCGAAGAGAGTTTTGGCTTTGGTTTGAGTGATTAGGTGTTCGGCAATGGCCCAAGCAATGCTGATGCCGTCGTAGGTGGTGGTGCCACGGCCAATTTCGTCCATGATGATGAGGCTATTTGGAGTGGCGAGATTTAGAATGTTGGCTGTTTCTACCATCTCGACCATGAAAGTGGAGAGGCCTTGGGAGATGAAGTCGGATGCACCACTTCGAACAAAGATGCGATCAACTAGGCAAACGTTGGCTTTGTCGGCAGGGACAAAGCTGCCAATATGGGAGAGGAGGGTGATTAAAGCTACTTGGCGCATAAAAACAGACTTGCCTGCCATGTTGGGTCCGGTGATGATAAGGAGTTGGTGGTCTTTGCCAAGAATAGTGTCGTTGGGGACGAAGTTGTGTTTTTCGATGGTGGTTTCAACAATGGGGTGGCGGGATTCTGAAAGTGAGATAGTACCTTTGGTGTTGATTTTAGGACATGTGTAGTGATTAGTTTGGGCAACTTGAGCTAGGCTTAAGAGGGCGTCGGTGGTGGCGATTGCTTGTGAGGCCTGTTGAATCAGAGAAGTGTGTTGGGTGATTTGGTTGATAAGGTCTGAAAAAATTTGAAGCTCTAGTTTTAAGGTTTTGGTTTGGTTGGAAAGAATGATGTCTTCGTGGTGTTTTAGGTCTGGGGTGATAAAACGCTCGGCGTTTACGAGGGTTTGTTTTCTAATGTAGTGGGAGGGGACTTGGTCTAGATTTGATTGACTGACTTCGATGTAGTAACCAAAGACTTTGTTGAATTTGATTTTGAGTGAGTTGATGCCGGTGGCTTGGCGTTGTTGTTCTTGGGATTTGGCGATCCAGTCTTGGCTTTTTTTGATGGTGTGTCTGAGAGAATCGAGTTGTTTGTCAATGCCTGGTTTGATGAAGTTGCCTTTTTTGGGGTCGGTGGGGACTGAGTCTTTTAGAGTTTGGTTGATTAAGTTGGTGAGGTGGTTTAGTTTGGATGAGATGTTTTGGTGTTGGGATTTGAGGAGTGGGTTTTTGGTTGATTTGAGGGTTTGTTTGAGAGAGGTAGTGGCGTTTAGGCTGGCAGCAAGGCGGATAAGGTCTTTGGGTGTGCCAAGGTTTAGGTTGAGTTTGGAAATGAGGCGTTGTAAATCGGTGATGTGTTTTAGGGTTTTGGTGGTTTGTTGGTTGAAGTTGGGATGATCTATGAAGTATTGGATGGCACTTTGGCGGGAAATGATTTGTTTTTTGTCTAGGAGTGGGTGTTTGAGCCAGTGTCTTAAAAGTCTAGCTCCAAGAGGTGTTTGGGTTTGATCTAGAGTGGAGATTAGGGTGTTTTGGGTGGAGCTGTCTTTTAGGGATTCAAAAATTTCGAGGTTTTTTTGGGTGGAGGCGTCGAGGATTAGAGAGTCGAGTTGGTCGAAAGATTGGAGGGTGGTTAAGTGGGGAAGGAGTTGTTGTTGGGTGTGGGAGAGGTAACGAAGGGCAATGGCGGTGGATAGAGTGGATTGGTTTTTGGAGGTTAAGTGGTTTTGTTTTAGAGTGTTTGGAGAGAAGTATTTTTTGAGATGTTTGAGGGGTTGTTTTTGGTAGTCACTCCATTGAGGGAGTGGGAATTGGGTGGCGTTTGAGTGGGCTGAGATGATTTTAAGAGTGGATTTGGAGATGTCTGGGTTATGGATGATTTCGGATGGTTGGAAGCGAGTGAGTTCGGCAGGAAGGCGAGTGGTTAAGTGGGAGTTGGGGAATTGGGTGGTGTAGATTTCGGCGGTGGTGAGTTCGGTGAAAGTGAGGCCAGTGGTGTCTTTGTCTGATGAAATAGTGAGAAGGTAGTTGTGTTTTTTGTGATCTAGAGAAGATTCATTGGTGATAGTGCCTGGGGTGACTATGCGAGTGACTTTTCTATCAACAATACCTTTGTTGTCGGGCTGTGAAACTTGTTCACAGATGGCGACTTTGTAGCCGGCTTTGACTAGTTTGGTGAGGTATGAATCGGATGAGTGATAAGGAACGCCGGCCATGGGGATATCACCATCTTTACCTCTGGGTCTGGCGGTGAGGGTGATGCCGAGGATTTGGGCGCCAATTTCGGCGTCTTCTAAAAAGAGCTCGTAAAAGTCTCCAAGACGGAAGAAAAGTAGGCAATCGGGATGGTCTTTTTTGATGTCCATGTATTGGATCATCATGGGGGTGGTGAATTTTCTATCAGGCATAGTGTGATTACTGTATAGAGTATGCAGTATAGAGTATAAGGTGTGGAAGCAAGAAGTATAAAAGCTTAAAGGCGTAAAGGCATAGAGGCGTTATAATGGGGTTATGAAAATGGTTTTGTGTTCACAGAGTTTTATTCCAAGATTGGCCGAGTCGTTGCAAGAGTTGCTGGGAGAATCATTATCTGGAAAAAGAATTGCTTTGATTCCAAATGCTGGTGTGGGGACTGAAAAACAGGAGATGTGTTATCAGGCTTTAAGAGAGTTTTCTAGTGAAAACAATATGTATATTAAGTTGGTTGATTTGGAAAACATGAAAAAAGAGTGGATTGTGGAATCAATTAAAGAGTGTGACATATTGTCGATGACTGGAGGGTTTGTTTCTAGGTTAGTTAAAGAAATTGATAAAGCAGGAGTGAGGAAATTGATTGTGGAAACGATAGAAAATGGTAGGCCTTTTGTGGGTTTTAGTGCGGGTTCGATGGTGATGAGTAAAACTAGCTATTTTGCCAGTGAATATTTGGGTGAGCCAGATTTAGAAGTTGATAAAGTTAAGACTTTGGGTGTTGTGGATTTTGAGATTTATCCTCATTTTAGAGATGAAAATGAGAATAGAATTCGTTTGATGAAGCCAGATTCTGTTAGAGGTTATGGGATTTATGATGATGAAGCTGTGGTGGTGGAGGGGGATGATGTTAAAGTTCTAGGTGGTGAGAAAATTTTATAGTTTATTTTGGGTAAATTTAGACATGGAATATAAAAGATTTGAGGATCGAATTTTGGTGAGGGTGATGAAGAGTGAGGAAGTGATGGAGAAGATAAAAGAGCTGGTGGAGAAAGAGAAGATTGAAGGGGCGAGCTTGGTGGGGATTGGAGCGATTGAGAGGTTTGAGCTGGCTTATTTTGATGTGGAGAAGAAAGAGTATGTGACAAAGAGGTTTGATGAGTCTTTTGAAGTGACGGGAATGATTGGGAATATTGGGTTTAAGAAAGATGACCCGCCTTCGCATAAAGCTATGGCGAGGCAAGGTGAGGTAGTGGTGCATGTGCATGCGAGTTTGGCAGGTAGGGATTATCAGATGGTAGGTGGACATTTGGTGAGTGGTTATGTGAGTGGGACGGTGGAGATTGTGGTGAGTGTGTTGGGAAAAGTTGAGAGGATTTTGGATGAGGAGAGTGGATTGTGGTTGTTGGAGTTGTGAGTGTGAACAGTGGTTGTGAATTTGTTTTCACTAATTTGTGGAGTGGTGCGTAGAGGCAATAGATTGAAAAACGGCTAGGCTATGTTAAGCTGAGTTAACAATTAGTCGAGAGGAGTTTATGAAAAATTTAAAATATTTAGTGTTGGTTGGGATGATATCTTTGGCAGGGTGTAATTTGCTGAAGCCTGGAGTGGATGAAAGTCAAGTTTTGAATAACTGGGGTCCTGGAAGTGAAGATAGTGGTGGAAGTTTGGCTGATGCAGGAGGAGAAGTGGTAACTTCGGATAGGTATGTGGAGTATTCGGAAGATGCGGTAGCAGCAGCTATGGCAGCTGATGGAAATGTGGTGTTGTTTTTCCATGCAACCTGGTGCCCAACTTGTAGGGCTGCAGATGGAGAAATGACAAGTAATTTGGATAAAATACCTGAAAATTTGACTATAGTTAAGACTGATTATGATAAATATGATGAGTTGAAGAAGAAGTATGGGGTGACATATCAGCATACCTTTGTACAGATTGATGCAAGAGGTGAGATGGTGAAAAAGTGGAATGGAGGAGGATTAGATCAGATTGTGGAGGAAGTGCAGGGGTAATGAACAGGTAACAAAGTAGAGATATGATAATGATACGGTAGTAATACAGTGTACATACGGTGGTAATACAATAGTAATATGAGAGTGATGGAGGTAGGAGTGGTGTTGAAAAGATATTGGTGGGTGCTACTGGTTGGAGTGGGTCTGGTTTGGTGGGGTTGGGGGGAGTTTGGATTTAGTTCAAAGATTGGTCAAAGTGGAAATTTGGAGAGTGGGGAAGTGGTGAATGATGTGAAGTTGGCTTTGGAGAAGGAAGGGGCAAAGTTGGATTTGAGTGAGTTGCTTGATGGGTGTCCAAGAAGAGATTGTATTCCGTCTATTGATGAGCCGGTGTTTGAGTCTATAGTGGGAGCTGATGAGTGGTTGGTGGAAAGTGATAGAGTGTTTATTTTGCGACTAGACAATGAGGTGAGAGGTTATCCACAGAGGATAATGAATTGGCATGAGATAGTCAATGATTGGTTTTTGGTTGGAGAGGAAAAAAGGCCGATAGCGGTGACTTTTTGTCCTTTGTGTGGAACAGCAACTGCTTTTGAAAGGAAGGTAAATGGGGTGGTGACTGAGTTTGGTGTCAGCGGAAAGCTACATAATTCTGACTTGGTGATGTATGACAGATTTGAGGGGAGTTTGTGGCAGCAGGTGACTGGTGAGGCGATTGTGGGTCCCGCAGCGAGAAGGGATGAGGAGTTGGAGCCTTTGTTTTTGGTGACCTTGGCTTGGTCAGAAGTGAAAGATAGGTATGATGAGATAATGGTTTTGTCTAGAGATACGGGGTTTAGTAGGGATTATGATTTGTATCCATATGGTAGTTATGAACAAGATTCGAGAGTTTTGTTTCCAGTTGGAGATGGAGACGAGAGGTTACATCCGAAGACGTGGGTGTATGGGTTGGTGATAAACGATGAAGCAAAGGCGTATTTGGAAGAGGAGATTTTGAGTGGAAATGGGTTTGTAGATTTGGTTGGAGGGGTGAGTGTGAGAGCGGTTAATGAAGATGGAGTGGTTAGTTTTGAGAGGGTGGATAATGGAGAAGAGATTGCGCCTTTGAGGAGTTTTTGGTTTGCTTGGGTGGCGTTTAATCCGGGGACTGGTTTGTATGAGCGAGGGGGGGACAACAAGTGAGACTAAAAATTCTTCGGATTTGGGAGAAAAGGGGAGATCACGCTAACGGGGTGTTGGCGTGATCTTTTTGGTTTGTTAGAGGGTTGACCAGTTGTTTAGTGCTTCTGCCAGAAGTTCGATTAAATCCTCAACAGTTAAGTTTTGTGCCTGCCAGCCAAGGACACTTGAAAGTGTCTCCAAAGGTGATTGGGTCATGGCTAAACTATAGACTAGTTTGAGGGTTCCGCCAGTGTTAGGTTGGATACTCTGTGCATAGATGTCTTGGAGTGCGACTAATGACAAAGCAGTGTTAGTGATGTAGGTATACATGTTACTGGCGTAACTGTTACCCATTTGGTGGAGGAAAGTACCCAAGCCAACGACACCTACACCTGGGATGTAGTCATCTCCATTAGGGATTCTACCCAAAATGAATTCAAGTTCCATCAGAAGATCAACATTTTGAGGATCTTGGTGTCGGTGGATTTCTAAATCATAAATGTATAGCCTGATGATAGCTGCCCATTCTTGGATTTGGTGGGCTTTGTGGGCTGAAATGATTTGAGAAATTTCGGCATCGGTTAACTGTTGAGGTGACCACGAGGTAAGGACATCGGGGTGCAGACATAAGTTTTCGAGTAGGCTTGAACCAAACTCGAAATAATCTCTACTGAGTTGGTTCTCAACAAAGGTTGTAGATTTTGAAAGCATGTCTTGGAAGACGTGCCCAAAGTCGTGCCAAAGGTACTTAATGGTGTCCAAAGAGATTTCCTGGTTTGGAGATAGGCGGTGGTGGAAGTAACTAACCGGGAGGTTATGAGGTCCGGGAGCCACTTTTAGTTTGAACAACTGAGCGCTTGTTTCTGCATCTCGATGATAAAGGTCGAGAATGATATGTCCAAGTGTATAGTGGGACTTGTTGTCTTTTACCTCGAGAACAGAAATTGAAGGGTGCCAAAATTCGAAGTCTATTTCGTGGAAGGAGACGTTAAAAAATTGACTTGTGAAGTTTAACAAGCCTTGCATGGACTGTTCGATAGTGGCGAACTTATCAGTGTCGATAGGCGTCATGTTTGAGGTGGCTTGGTGGCGTAAAAAGAGGAAGTCGAACTCGCTTGGACTGCCTTGTTTCTCAAGATAGATTTGGTTCCATTCTTTGAGTCGCTGATCGGTCAGTTGCTCGAGGGTAGATTTGAGTTGTTTTAACAACTTGGAAATATTGTCGGCGTTTTCAAAAATAGTATCGGATGCGGCATAGTCTGCCCAAGTGGGGTAGCCATACAAGGTTGCGAGCTGTTTTCTGGCAGTCAGTGCTTGCCGGATGAGTTCACCGTTGGTTGGCCAAGCGATGGAACGAGCGGCGAGAGTAACTAAGCGACGGTAGTGTGAGTTCTGGCACTGGCTGAGGAAGTCGTAAATGAGGAAACGGTCTTGCATAGTAACAAGGAGGTTTCCTGATTCGTCAGCATCGAATTTTTCTAGTAGGTCTTCAGGTAATCCGAGTGAGTTGATGTCTGAAGAGTTGATGGTGACCGTGAGTCGTCCAGAATTGCGGTCATTTGCGGCATTTTGGATAAACTGATTCCAAAGTGGCGCTATCTGGGCGCTGCTTTGACGGATAATTTCTTGGTCTGCTTCGCTTAAGTTTGCACCAGCGGAGTGAGCCATCCCTACGTACAAAGATGTGAATTGGTCTGGAGGTAATTGGTTGACCAATTCTAGGAAACGAGGATTAGCTTGAAAGTTAAGATAGCTTTCCTTGGCAGTATTGTTTGCTTCACTTGCTGCAAGGCGAAGATCTTCTGAAGGGTGGTACTGAAACATCTCTGCGACTTGTCTTGCGAGGAATAGATCGGATAACGATTTGTCGATGATGTTTTTGATTTGTTTGGGTGGGGTGGAATCATTGAGTTGTCCGACGTAGGCGTAGCCTCGTCGTAGGTAGTAGCTAACAAAGCTTGTTAGCTCTTCGGCGCTTGAGATGTTAGCAATTTGTTCAAATAACTGCGTGACCATTTGGTTTTTCTCCCATATGTTTTCTAGTAAGATTGCCTGGAGGAGAAAGGGTCGCCTGCAGGCAGTCTTACTAGAAATGTCTCACTTGTTGTTAAGGTACTGAAACTCTTAACTTGGTGTTGCGCTTAGGCTAGATTGCCACGCCCTTCGACAAGCTCCTTCAAATAGGTGGGCAAGGCAGGGATGGCAATGACACGAAGTCGAGTTTTTATGGTCATTGGAAGTGTATTTTAGCCGCTTTGGCCAGATACGAGGATCCAAATATGAGGTCTAGTATTATATAATCTAAAGGTCAAAATATCAAATATTATAGGTCTATGAAGATAAGCGATTTTGACTATGATTTACCTAAAAAGAGGATTGCTATTTATCCGCCTAAAGTGCGAGGTGAGTCGCGGTTGATGGTGGTGGATCGAAATAGTGGGAAGATAGAGAATAGGAAATATGGTGATTTGGTGGAGTATTTGAGAGATGGAGATTGTTTGATTTTGAATGACACCAAGGTGATTAAAGCTAGATTGGTGGTGAAAAATAAGCAAGATAAAGAGAGAGAGTTGTTGGTGTTGGAGAAACATGGCGAAGGGAGTTTGAATAGAGCTTTGTGTAGGGGGAGAGTTGAAGAAGGTGAAGTGTTAATAGTGGGTGAAGATAGTGTGGTAGTTGAAAAAGTTTTGGGAGATGGAGTGGTTAAGTTGAGGAGTGAAAAGAGTTTGTATGAGTTGGCAAGAGTGTATGGTGAAGTGCCGTTGCCGCCATATATGAAAAGAGAGGCTGAGAAGAGTGATGAGAAAAGATACCAGACTGTTTTTTCGAAGCAAGAAGGTTCAGTGGCAGCGCCAACTGCGAGTTTAAATTTTACTGATGGGTTAGAGAAAAAGTTGTTGGAAAAAGGAGTTGAGATTGGATTCGTGACACTTCATGTGGGGATGGGGACGTTTTTGCCAGTGCGTGAGGATGAGGTGGAGAAACATGAAATGCATAGGGAATACTTTGAGGTGAGAAGTGAAACTTTGGAGATGATTAGGAGGACGAAAAAACAAAGAGGAAGAGTGGTTGTGGTGGGGACGACGGTGACTAGAGTGTTGGAGTATTTGGGTGAGAGGGTTATGGTTGAGGAGGGAAATATTAATGAAGAGGCGGATATTTTTATTTATCCTGGATATACGTTTGAAGTGGTGGATATGATGCTGACCAATTTTCATGCGCCGAGGTCTACGGTGCTACTTATGGCAACGGCTTTTTGTAGGAATGAGTTGTTGAAAAGGGCATATGAGGAAGCGATTGAGAAAGAGTATATGTTTTTGAGTTATGGGGATTCTATGTTGATAGTGTGAGCCTTTGGTATCAATATTTGCGGGTCCTGTCAATTGCTTCTCACCAGTCTGACTGGCCTTTGCCAAAAACGCATCGCTAGCGCTGCATTTTTGGGGAGTCCCTCTACAACTACCACCCGCAAATGATAATGGTTGGTTGATTGTTTACTTAGGTTTTGATGAGGTTGTGCTATGATGGGTTTGGAGGTGATTTGAACAAGAATATATCGATGGGTTTGGGGGCGTTGATCTTTTTTGTTGGAGTAGTTGGGGTGATGATGTTTACTTTTGATGGTGAAGAGAGTGTTAGTGTTGGTAGAAGAGGTGATGTGGTGATTAGCAATGTGGAAGTTAGTGATGTGGATTTGTTGGTGATGGAATCATTTCCAGTTCAAGTGAACGCTGTGGTGAAGGGTCAGTTTTTTGATAGTTGTTCTGAATTTGGTGAAGTAAGCGAGTGGAGAGATGGGAATGTGTTTGGGTTTGTGTTGAATGCACAAAAACCTCATGATGCGGATTGTGATGAAGGTTTAAAGCAAGGTTTTGAAGAAGTAATTGACGTGCCAGTTTTAGGATTAGAGAAGGGGGAGTATGTGGTTGAGGTCAATGGAGTGAGAGAGGTTTTTGAGTTGAGTGTGGATAACGTGCCATATGAGGGAAACTTGGAAGAGTTTGAAAGTCTAGTTGCAGGTTTGGCCGTGTTTGTTTAGTATGTGTCTATTATGCGAAAGAGAAATGAATTGAGAGTCTTGTTGGTTGAAGATGAAGTGAGTGTGTGTGAGTTGTATGAAAAAGTTTTGAGGGAAAGTGGGTATCAAGTGGATTCGGCTCATGATGGTGAAGAGGCTTTTGGGTTGGCTCATGCTGGTGGGTATGATCTGATTTTGCTTGATGTGATGATGCCAAAAATTCACGGGATTGAAGTGTTGGAGAAGATGATTGCTGAGCCGGCATTGAAAAAGAATGGACCAGTGGTAATGTTGACTAATTTGGGTGATGAGGAGATGGTTAGGAAAGCGATGGCTTTGGGGGCGTTGTCTTATATGGATAAAGCACATTTAGATCCGCAACAGTTGGTTGAGAAAGTGGATGGAGTGCTGGGGATACGGAATACAGAAGCCTGAGAAGCGCAAAAGCACTAAGGAGCAAAGGCACAAAAGCTAAACTTGGTTTTTGGCAGTGGCGAATTTTTGAAAAGCTCCGAGGGTGATAAGGACTCCACCAAAGCCTAGTATGGCTAGGGTTTGCGTGGCGCCTCCTGCTACTGGAAGGGTGGTGGTGGTTGCAGAAGCTGTGCTGACAGGAGTGGGGGTAGGGGTAGTTGTAGTAGTGGCTCCGATTGTAAGACTAAGAGTGAAAGAAGTGTTGTCGCCAGTGATGACTATGGTGTGGTTACCGGCGGTTAGAGTGGTGGGTGTGTAGGTCCAGTTGCCTGTGGAATCGACTGTGACAGAGTTGTTGACGCTATCGATGGTGAGGGTAACTGTGGTATTGGCTGTGGCTGTACCAGACAAAGTTGGGTTGGGAGAGGAGTAGGTGAAAGATGTCGGTTGGGTAGCGGTGGTGCTTGAGGTGCGGATGGTGTCGAGAGAGAGGGCGTGGGCGGAGGTTGGAACGATTAAGAGTAGTAATAAGGAAAGAGTTAGAGTTGTGATTTTTTTGGGCATGAAGATACTATAG
>CBDUQH010000022.1:0-14294 GCA_965369335.1 uncultured bacterium | reverse complement strand
GCCTTAACTCAGCAGTCAACAACTACCGTCAAACCCACAACCTAAACCAACTATATATTGATCCTCAACTTTGCGAGATTGCCTATCAAAGAGCTGTAGAAATTGACCAAGAATTTAGCCATGAGCAATTTGCTCAGCACGTTGAAGCAGGGGACTATAACTACACCGGCTTTAACTCAATCGGAGAAAATCTTTGGCAAGGGTCTTTTACCGGCGTTCATATTGTTGAATTCGGCTGGGATAAAAGCCCAGGTCACCGAGACAATCTGCAAGGGGATTGGAGTAGAGGTTGCGCTGGCATTTTTAAAATTAATGCCACTTTCATTTTCGCTCGCTAAAATAATTTTTTTCTAAAATTTTCTACTCTATTTTCACTGATTCAGCAAATCACAAAGGCAGCTTCAGCCCGTGATTAAATTCAAACATCACTCTTCTCTCAACCACCCATTTCATTAGTCCCGAAAAAACAGGTACCGAAATTCCGCCCGTTTCTCCAAAAGTCACCACTCCATCCATTGGTCCTAAAGCCACTACCAAAGTCCTCCAATCATCTTCGCTAACCACATTCTTTTTCCCATTCAACTCTGCTGCTACTAATCCAGCTACTTTTCGGCCCTCAATCATTGCATTATGGGCTGTCGGTAGGGAAGTCCCCACAGCACTATCTCCACACATAAATATCTTTGCATTTCCTTTAACCTTAAATCCATCCATTTCAACTTTTTCAGCTACCAACTCTGTATTAGCCGCGATACCTGCAGTATATATAGACATATCTGATTCAATTGTCTGCCCATTTTCCAAAGTCAAACAATTACCCACACAATGTTTAGCTCTTGAGTTCATATAGAATTCAACACCTCTTTTTTTGAGATAGTCTTCACAAAGTTTGCTCACTTTAGGGCTTAATGTATGAAGTAGTCTTTCTCTGCTGTGAACTATCCTGATTTTTTTATCGGTTCTTGAGGCCAAAACTGAAGCAATTTCTACTCCAGTATAACCTCCTCCAATCACCGTCACCGATTTAGCGTTCTTTAACCTATTTCTTATTTCATTCACATCATTCAAGCACTTACACGGCAAGGTGTGTTCTTCAAAGCTCTTGTTGCCAAAAAAGTTAGTTCTAGCTCCAGAAGCAACAACAATATAGTCCGCCAAAAAGTCACCATTGTTTTTTGTCTTTACCAAACCCTCTTGGACGTTTACAACTTCGTCTTTAACAAAATTATCCCCAAACAGTTTCGAATTAGAAATCTTTATTTGATTATCTTTTTTATCATTCACCAAAGCCAAGTGAAGCGAAGGAGTGTACTCAAAGCTTTCTCTTACGTCAATCACTTTCACATCGCTAACACCCAACCTCTTAGTCAACTCTTGATAGCAACTCACTCCTGCAAAACCAGCTCCTACGATAACCACGCTCGCTTTATTGTTAGTCATAAAATTTTTAGACAACTTCTATATTGATTCAAGAATAACTTTTACCAAATCAAAAAGCAAGCTGCTTAAGATTTATCTGACGCCGTCAACACCACATCAAAGTCAATCTCATCTTCGACCAAATTATCTCCTAAATCATCAAAAAAGCTTCCAGAACCCCATCTTACATCCCATTTACTTCTATCGATTGAAAAACTTGCCTCAGCCACAAAAGCTGATTCGTCTCCACTCACACTAGCCTCAAACTCAATCTCGTTTGTGATCCCTTTAATAGTCAAATCAGCCACCACATTATAAACTCTAGTTTCACCCTCCTCACTAACTAAATTAGCTTGTTTAATTTCCAAAACAGCTTCAGGATAAGTTTCAACCGCAAAGAAATCATCAGACTTCAAATGAGTAATAAGTTGTTGGTTCATCGCACCCTCTAAATCATCGTCAGAAATAGTGTTCATATCAATCACAACTTTTCCTCCAACCATCTCTTGTTCATCCACATAAATACTCCCTTCTTTAATCTCTACTCCTCCCACGTGTTCAGCTCCGACTGCTTTTCTAGCATTCCAATTCACACTACTCGAAGCTACATCAACGTTATAGACGCGTGCACCATCTGGGACGTTTACAAAACCCGTTTCTTGCCTATCTGTAGAATTTTCACTTACACCAGTACTCGTTTCAGTCCCACTATCACCATTTAACAAACTACAACCAGATACTGCCAAACTAATTATCAAAAAGTATATAAATTTTTTCATTGTAACTTTCATCACTTATTTAATATCCCGAACATACTAGCAGACATTCTTTACACTAACAAGTTACTCAATCTCAACTCCTACAAAATCTATCAAAGGGAAAAAGGCTTTCACTTCATCCCAAAATTTCTCAGCTAGTCTACTTGAAAACACTGCTTTATCACCCTTTTCAGTCTTTCCACACAATCTTTGTTCCCAAACTCTAATTATTTCCAAAATTTCGGCCCCTTGAGTATTGAACTCATTCTGCCACTTCTTTTTATTTTCTGCATACCTCGCATGTACATCAGCAAAACTATTAAACTCATCCTGATGCTCATCAAGCATTTGTCTAAACATATCACGATACTTTGGCATATAAACTCCTTTCACACCAAAACTTACACTATTATCCCAAAAAAACAAATCTTGACAATAAAACTTGAGAAAACAAAACCAATTCACTATCATGATTCCATGGATCAAGTTCCAATTCTCAGACCCAAACCAAAGCCAATAACTAAATTTCTAAAATATTCAGAAAGGGGTCTGACTTTAACCATTCTTATAATCTCAATAATTCTAGTTTTCCAAAACTTAAAGCTCAAATCCAATCCTCCAACCAGATCTGCTTTTATTTCTTCAAACAACACCTCAATCACAGACACGCACCAAACGGACTCAGGTCTCCAATTCACCCCACTTAAATCAAACCAAACTTTATCATACCCCACCATTCAAGATGGACAGTTAATTCTCAAATCAATCACTGATTCACAATCTTCAAAACCAATTTCATCAGTCCAATCAGGAACTCACACCAACTATCTAGGCTCCAACGATCCTTTAGTTTCACCTGATTCAACCACCACAGCCTACATCACACTAACTGGACAACTAAACTTTGTTCAACACAACTCTCAGCCAGTCAGCATAGACCCAGCATACACCACTCGATATCTCACAGCCTGGTCACCAGACTCAACTAAACTCATTGCTTACATTGAATCATCCAACTTAGATACTATCCTAAACGCTCAGCCAAATCTTAATCCTATCCAATTTAATCCAACTCAAAAGCCAACTGGATTTTATCTCTTTGACACCACTTTGGGTAGCATCACTCATCTTTTCCCTTTATCAAGTTTCATCGCCTGGATAGATAACCAAACCATCCTCACCCAATCTAACTCATCACTCGCAATTTTTAACATCAACACCTTCACTATCGATCGTTCTGATTTTATTGGCAAAGACCAGGCTAGCAACCTTCAAGTCTCAACCATTTCAGACTCTTCCAAATGGTTAACCACTCAAAACAACCAACAAACCCAACTAATCCTCTCAGATTTTCCCAAACTAACTGGACAACAAATAGACCAAGCCTCTTTACTCCAAATCACCAACGCCCTCTTATCTCCTGACTCGACTTCTTTAATCTATGCCAAAACAGACCCACAAAACTCAACTATTACTCTCAACTATTGGGATGGCATCTCCATACAGCCCCTTGCCAACGGGACCCCTCTACATTGGATAGATACCCAAACCTTCATCTATCTAAACTCTCAAGACAACCAACTTCAAATTTTCAACCTTCAAGATTACACAACCAAACCACTCTAATGAAAAACTTCAAACTCGAGCTCATTAACCATATACTCCTTGTCTTGATTCTTGTTTTTTCTGCATTTTCCGGGCTTTATGCCCTTCAAGTAAAACCCCAAACTACTCCACATAAAACATCTGTTAACGCCCAAACCAAAACCCAACCTAAACAAGCATTAATCCAACCCAGTCCACTTCCACCTGTATCTCCAACACCAGCTCAACCCAACCCAATTCCAGTTGGCAATCCTTCCCAAATATCCATTCCCTCCATCGATCTAACTGCCCAAATCAGCCCTGTTGGTATTACAACCGATAATTACATGGACATCCCTAAACAAGCGCAAGTTGTTGGCTGGTATGATAGGGGAGCCAAACCAGGACAAATTGGCGGAGCCATCCTAAACGGTCACTTTGACACCCCTACCGGCAAACCAGCTGTCTTTTATCACCTCAATCAACTCCAACCAAATCAACAAATCTTTATCACCACCGAAGACGGTCAACAGATCACTTACTTAGTTGACTCAATCACAGCCCACCCTCTCCAAGGTTTTCCCACGGAACTTGTTTATGGCGAATACAACTCACAAAAACTTATTATTATCACTTGCAACGGCGTCTGGGATCCAATCCAAAACACCTACGCCAATAGATTAGTAGTCACTGCCGACATATGGAAAACTACCTAAAACATATCTCTAGTCAAATCTACTTAACTCTCTTGCTTTTTGGCCTTGCCATCAGCATTATTGCCACTCTCACCTTTACTTTACCCAACCCAAAAGCTTCCAACGATTTTTCATCCATCCCCACCAACCTTTCTCCACCATACATCAGACTAGTCCAATCACCGCTTGGCAACACTCAAACTTCCAAATCAATCGACGTTTTAATCAATACCAACCATATCCAGACCAACGCCGCCGATATCGTAATTGATTTTGATCCAGACATTCTTTCTATTAATCAGCAAAATGTCGAGAATTTAGGTCTTTTTGAAGTCTTGTCAATTAATCAGATAGGGGAGAGTAGCCTAAGCTTTTCTCTTTTTAACAACTTCTCTACCAATCAACCACCAGTGGTCACTTCCAACCTAGAAGAAGTTGCCATTGCTAGAGTTACCTTTGATCTCAAAAACACAACACGAGCCGCCACCCAAATCTCCATCGATTTCACTCCCTCATCACTCCAGGAAACTAACTTAATCGAAGCCACTCCTCAACGTGTTCCCAACCCCACAGACATCCTCACTCAAGCTCAAGGAATTAAACTCAACCTAACACCTTAGCGCTTGTCTAACTCCCAGCAATAGTATTATCATAAACCAATGACTTCCAAACTGCGCAAAATAGCTTCCTTCTTACTTCTATTTTTTGTATTCTTTACCCCACAAATCCAAGCCCACGAAGTTTATGTTCTAGATAAACACGAAATAGCTTCTTTAACCAACTCTCAACCCCTCAACCTCCTCACCACCATCAAAGCCTTTGGGGCTGAATTCACTGCAGCCGCTCTTTTCGGCATCTCATTAGTTATTTTCATTTTTGTTATCTCCACCTCCAAAAAACTAGAATCATTACTTGATCCTATTCTCTTTAGATTAAAACCTCTTGCACCCATCATAACCCAAGTTACACTTGGCACAGCCATGATCGCATCGGGACATTACGGTGCATTTTTTGGTATCGAACTGCCCATTAGTGAAATCCTACCCCAATATCCTCTAATCAGTCCTATCACCATTCTCATTGGCTTTATGATCCTTGTCGGAGTTTACGCCCGCATAGCAGCTCTAATGGTTTTAATCCTTTATCTCTTTCTCTTCTCTCAATACCAGTTCTACATGCTCAACTACCTTATCTACCTAGGTGAAGCTATCACTTTAGTTTTATGGGGTAGCAACTACCAACTCATCAAACACCTTCCCACACCCCAAATCAAATTTAGATTCCGAAAAGAACTTAAACACTGGCACCACTACAAATTCATGCTCCTTAGAATCAGCTTTGGTATTTCTCTAATCTACTCAGCTTTTTATGCCAAATTCCTCCACGGACAACTTGCACTAGCCACTGTTGAAAAATTTAGTTTGACTTCTTACTTCCCATTCGAAGCTTTGTTTATTGTTTTGGGCGCTTTTATTATCGAAAACATCATTGGTCTCTTTTTGCTTTTGGGCATCGAGGTCCGATTCACCAGCATTTTCTTGTTTATCTTCCTCGTACTATCTTTACTTTTCTTCAAAGAATCCGTTTGGCCACACTTCATGCTTCTTGGCACTGCCACAGCCATGGGTCTTCATGGATATGACAAATACACTCTCGAAGGCTTCTTTTTTAAAAAAGGCAAAAGAGAACCAGTTTTATAACCCCTCCACCTACCGCGTATCATTTGTTACACATCGACAACTTTATTCACTAAATAAGATAATCAAACTAAATCACATCTATGACAGAAAAAATTGAAACAAACGAACCAATTACCATAGGACCCTTTACTCAAAGGGCTTTAGAAACCCAAGAAGGTTTTCGCTTCTGCATAGTCTACAGCATCAACCCCAAAACCCACCATCACACTCTCACCGCCGACCACCCCAACCCAAATCACCCTTTAATCATTCCCACTACATGCGTCAGCCTCAGTTACCACCATACCCCAGGTAACCTTCCCAGCCTTTTTAGAATAGAGGAAACAACTTCTCCAGACCAAGAACCAGCTCAATTCGATCCCAATTTTTGGATTCAAGTTCCCGATCCCAATAGCAATGTTGTCTACAAACTGGCATATTCACAACACCAACAACAAACTCATCTAGCACACATAAAAAAATTTTCATACCACGTTTCAGAAAATGGAGCTATTAGATTCTCCAATCCCAAAGCACCAATCATCCCCCTAGATCAGCTTCTCCAACAACACAGCATCCCTTCTACATTTGATTATTCTGCCTACTTTACTTGGCATCAATCTCTTCCAACCGCTGAGGAAATTTTGGAAACACCCCTCACCACTTTCTCTCCAAAAGTCGCCTAAATCCAAATTTTAGTCCCCATGTAGATACACCACAGCTCCAACAATCTCTCCTTTACCTTTCACTAAAAAGTATAGCTCAATCTCTGAATACATGTCCTCCAAGTAAATCCTATCTGGCAACAATAATCTACCAGGCAAAAGAAGTTCACACACCCAATCATCCCCACCATCACACGTATACAAAGGAAACTCAAAAGGATCTTTTTCACCTTTCAATATTTGTACTACACTCTCTTCACCACTACTCTCCACCTCTTCTTCAAAATAAATCCCACTTTGATACAACTTAGCAAGTTTGTTATTTTCAGTTAATTTCACAAAATAAACAGGCTTGCGTCCACCCCTTACTCCAGAAGCTAAAGTTCTTCCAATCAACTCGTCCAATCTCTTTCTTAACATCCAAGTACAATCATCACCATACTCATCTCGTCTATCTCTTATCTGTTCATCACCCCAACACTCACTAGCTTCTTCAAACACTTCTCCAAAAACTTCTACCAACTGCTCGTGACTCTCATCAACCCAAGTCTGTTGACTATCAATCACTCTTCTAAGCATCGCATCTAATTTATTTAAAGCTCTCCAATAATCATACCCAAGCATAGCCACAACTACTAAAACTGTTATCAATATTTTTTTGTATCTCAACTCAAACCTCCAACTCAACTAATAGTGGCAAATGATCCGACACATCCACATCAGGACATCTTTTACTCACCACTTTCAAGTCTTCACTCACAAACACCATATCCACTACTGCAGATGCATAACCTGGGAACTTATTTAAATTTTTTCTTTTCAAGTTAAAACTCGTCTCCAAATCGTTTTTAAATACATTCACCAAGTTTTTCTCAATATTTCCAATAGTTTCCGTATTTGGCTTCACATTAAAATCACCTGCCAAAATCACCCTCTCACTATCTTTAATTTGCTCCACAATAATCCTACTCATCTCCAAACGTTCATGACTATCTTTATCACCATCCAAATCCCAAAGCCCATGCAAGTTACACACCCTCAGTCCTGCACCACCAACATCAATATCAACACACTGAATATTTTTGGGATATTGCGAATAGTCTCCGTTAGGGGAGGGGACTGGATACTCACCATAAGGCCTACCCAACTCAACTCGAAAACTATTCTTAATTTCAAATTTAGAAAAAACAGCATTTCCAATATCAATTTTGCCTTCTTTCCTTGCAGCCAATAACTCAGCATCAAAAACATTCTCATAACTAGGAAGCCAATTCCCCAGCACTTCCATACTTTTCAAATTATCTGCCAAATCACCTGTGCCATTGTAAACTTCTTGCAAAGCCAAAATATCTGGCTTTTCTTTTTCAATAAAAGCCTTTATTTTATCTCCCCAGATCCCACCTTCAAACAAATTCAAACACAAAAATTTTACCTTCATGCACCTCTATTGATCTAACTATCACCTTGATATGTCATTAAGGGTAACACTAACATCTGACTCAATTGTGGCATTTTGCTTGTCAACAAATCCTTGTCCAAAACATTCCCATACAACCTATACACCATTTGTGCCAATTCTTCTCCATTTACACCCAACAGGTTAGCCATTTCCTCTACTTTTTCAGACCCCAAAGGTATAGTTAACTCTTCTACCTTTTTTAAATAATCCTGATACTCTGCCTCTGTCCACCCCACTGTAGAGTCACCAGTTATCATCGGCTCATACATGACTTCATCAATCACTCTATCTTTAATATCATCACCATGCCTTTCGAAATACACTAAACTCATACGATCATACTCCTGTCCCATCGGTACAATCATTCTACCCCCTCTTTCATCCATCATTTTGAACAAGTCACTAGGCACCTTTTTCATTCCGGCGCTCACAATTATTCCTTGATAACAAGAACCCGGAAGCCAAAACATTCCATCAGCATGAAAAACCTCAACGTTATCATAACCTAATCTTTGCAACCTATGAGTGCTCTCACTTGCCACATCCTCATCTACCTCCACAGTTGCTACATACTCAAAGCAGCAACTGGCCAAAGCAGCCAAGTAACCCCTACCAGTTCCAATTTCTAAAAAAGAGCCTTTTCCATTAGGATTTAAAAAATCCAACTCCTTGGCTAACAAAGAGGGCTGGCTTAAATTATGCCTCAAGTTTTTACTCCCAGGAAATACCCTGTTTTTATTGGCCCACATTTTCTGCCACACGTCATTGTGCACAAAATTAGCTCTATTGACTTGCTCAAACGCTTCCACCACCAACTCATTTCTCACTTCAGGGTATATCTCTTTATCCAACAAACGTTGATAAATATCCACATGTGTCTGCCAGTAGCTTTTGTCAACTTCACTTTGCATACTCGGCCAATCATACCACGAACCTGTTACTCTGCAATCTTTTTCACCTCTAACTCGCCATCAACTCCACCAACTTCCTAACCGTATTACAATTCCTGGCCGTCATATTTTTGTACACTCTAGTGCCAATAAACTTATTCATTCCACTTTTGCCATAATTTTTCCTATCTACCTTCCACAACACCGCTCCAGACGTATATTTAATATCATCCACTTGAGGATTAGTTTTAATTTCCTCCAACACTTTTGGGCCATCAACTTCCTCCCACAAAAACATCACATCACACTTCATCTCCTTATCATTTACCCATTGTTTTGGTATAGCCTTCGCCACCTTTTTAAGATTCTCCAAGTCTCGTACCAGTACTTTTACATAAAAGCCAAACTCCTCTTCAATCGCTCTCTCCAAGTCTTTAACAATATCACTCGCTTTTCTACCACTCTTAAACATCAAATTACCAGAGTTAATATATGTCTTTACATTTTCAAACCCCAACTTCTCAGCCACTTCTCTCAATCGCTTCATCTCCACCTTATTATTACCACCCACATTAATGCCTCTAAGCAAAGCTATATAAACCATTATTCACCTTAAATAATCACTATTTCAATCTTTTCAAAACGCCTTTTCGCTTTACAATATTCTTGTAATCCCACTGAATCTTTTCTGACTTTTTTAACCATCGCTTCAAGTCATTTTCGTTTATTTGATCACTGTTTGTATATCGAATAGAAGCGTCTTTAAACTTTCCCGTTCCAGGTTGCAAATCAGCCTCATCAAAATCAGCCCCACTCCAACACATCAATTTAATACAGTCTTTCAATTTGCTATAACCAACAACTGGATTACCATCCAAAAACCAAACCGGATGAGCGTGCCAAATCTTACTCTCTGCACCCTTTAAATTTTCATCAATCAACCTCGCCAACACTTCACAAATTTCTTTGCTTTCATCAACCTGCAACTGATTATATTTTTGAATGTCTATATTCATTTTCATTTAAGCTACTATGCCTCAATTATACCAGTATATTTTTTTATCCTCGTTAAAACCACACCTGGTTTCTTGATGTAATTTATAATGGTAAAATATATATCCATGCGCCAGTAGCTCAGCTGGATAGAGCAACTGCCTTCTAAGCAGTAGGTCACAGGTTCGAATCCTGTCTGGCGTACCTTACATGTGTGAAGCACTTTTATGGTGGCTGTAGCTCATCTGGTTAGAGCGCCGCTCTGTGGAAGCGGAGGTAGCCGGTTCAAGTCCGGTCAGCCACCCATTACGGGACTTTCAGATATAAATTGTTTGAATTGTGCCATGTTATCCGCATTTTTAGAGGTTCGAATTTATTTGCATGTTTTTGGATACGTTTTAGGGGTTCTCGAAGTTTTATATCAAGAGTCTGATCTAACAACACGAGGTTCCAGCTAGGTCGACTTGAAATTTCTTTTCGCTTGTGGAAGTTCCCATTATTGAATGCTCTAACTGCTAACACAGCAAATTTAAGTTCCTCATTTAGATTAAAAAAGCCGTTCATCAATTGAAATACAGATTATTTAATATCACCAGTATTCATGTTATAGGTTATTGTTTTAATACTATTGTGATAGAATTCGAGTTCGTTATCGTTTGTACCTTAACAATCCGTCTCCACAGCGGTTGAGTGTTGTTTGTCAATTCATTTAGTCTACAAGCTATAGTCATCCGCTGTGGTATCCAAATCCATAGGGAAAATTCGTAAACATTCTAATCCATTCAAATTGGAGGTAGCAAAGATGTTAAGTCCGAATGATTTAATCCAAACGATCCTCGTTCTACAAAAAGCTGATGGGTCATCCGAAAACTCAGAGCTTTACAAGAAGTACCTGACAATGTTGTGGGCTTCAAATGGTCAAGACTTCAAACTCACATGGCCTAATGACCCCAATATTCCAAAGACTCTAAATCCTAAAGACGGTAATTTTTCTCAGTCAAAAGTAATCGTCACCACTCAAATTGTAAACCTCAAAACTGACAAAAATTTCTGGTTGCTCGTTCCAACATTTCTACTTCTAGAACTAGCAAATCCAGATCAACTAGAAGGATTGAAACCAATGACAACCCAACAAACTGACAAGCTTAAAGAAGTTGATAAACAATCAACTAAGTGGTTAGAAGAAAATGGATTTGGCGCTTGGAAACACCTAATCGCCTACCATTTTGTCGATGGAAGTCTAGAAGAGGGTCAACCTCAGTTCTGTTTGACTTTATATGTAACAACAGAAGCCTCAACAATCGGCGTTCTCCTCAAAACTCCAATCTATGCTCAACGACCAATGGTTCGCCCTTTACATCGTGAAGCTGGTAAGACCTTCACATTAGGGCACACACAAAAGGTCGAAGGTGTTGCAGGAACTAATCGTGACACAGTAATCAAGCAACTTGATACCAACTGGAGTTCAACTCAAAAACAAAACTACAGAAAAGTTGAGTTCCATGATCTGGTTGAACCTTTAGTTCAAATCTACTATGGTTCAAACAGCTTCTGGACACCCGGTTTGACAAAAGCTGTCATCGAAAATCTGGGATCAGAAGATACACCAATTTGGGTGGCTCACTGGGGATGGATCGACCAAGAAAAAGGTCGTGTTTATACCGAGCCTGAATGGAATGATCCTGATGCACCAAACCTTCGCTGGAGTGTGTATAACACTCTTAATCTAATTGCAAGTAGTCCTAAACAAAAAACAAACCACGTCTCAATCAAATGGGATACGATCAAAGGGATCTATTTTTTGACCCCGTCAGATCTTATCTCAACTGATTCACCTGAAATTTTTCGCTGTTTCGGCGATTTGGTTGCTGATTTGCACAGCGATGCACGCATCGTAATCATCCCCAATTACACTGGAAACGGAGGATGGGAGTTACCCAACTACAGAAGTAATCTAACTACCTTTTGGGTAAGAGTAACAAACGAAATTTCTCCCTCGGTTACAGGAGATTTTTCTCTGCACGCCATCACTGAGAATCAGTACCAATTCACAGTAGAAATAAGCACTTTGTTTGCTGAAATCAGCGAGCTGTTAGCTTCCAAAAGTGAATTGAAAATTGCTCTACCAGGTGGAGTAAACTATGTTGGTGAAAACCCCTTCTCACACTCATTAAGTATTGATACATGGGAGTCTATCTTAACTGACTTTGAACGACTCTATCCTATGAGCTTCGACAACTACAAGAAAAACTTGACCAAAGAAATGGCTCAACAATACGTGGTCATCTAGACGGATTGATGAGAGACAATCACTACGATTAGAATCTCATGCAATAACGAATAACATAACACCCTCGGCGAAGACTAGATTTATTCTTCTCTGAGGGTTTTTAGTATAAATGCGTCAATTTATAAAGCATATTCAGATGTTAAACTCAGATCATGCATGTTTTCTAACAAACTCCCGTAATCTACCCCATAGTTTCTTCTTCACCTACCCATTAGACTCCACAACAAGTCTAACAACTTCAAATCCACTTTATTCTATCTTTTCCCTCAAGTTTGATTATCCTCACTCACATCATCAAGCTGTCCCACAATCAAATCCAACTTCACCCTAGCTTGGTTTACCTGTTCCATTGCCAGAGGGTTAAACTTACACAAATCCAAAAACAACTCCTTTGTATCATTTGCCACAATTCTTTGGTTCTCCAACAAACATCTAAACCCTTTTGTATCCAACACACTCTCCTCAAGTCCCAACTTCATTCCCAATCTCCCAAACAAAAATGACATCGCTTGTGTTCTAGCCATTATCCTATCGTGATCTTCACTCCTCATCCTCACTAACTCAATACCTCTACTCCAAATAAACTCTTCCAACTTTCTCAATACCTCAGTTCCTTTCACACATTCACACTGCCACACCCACTTTAACCCCTCAAACACTTTTCCCTGCTTGCTACTATCTGGGCCAAACACAGGGTGACTAATCACCAAATCAACCTTATCTTTCAAACCCTTCTTTAGCCATTCCTCAGGTTTTCCCATCACCGAACACACACTCACCACCACCGGCCGCCTATTAGTGTCAATCTTCTTGCCCACTTTTCCAATCATCTCCTCCAACACCCCAATAGGTACCGCAGGAAACACCACATCACAATTAACCACTTCTTCAAACTCAAAGTACTCTTTAGCATCAACCTTTTTAGATCGTGACCAAATCTTTACTTCAAATTCACTATCACTAAACAAGGTTTTCAAGATCTCACCAAATCTACCAGCTCCAATGATACCTATACTTATCCTCACGCCACCTCCTTTGCAGCTTCGTTAACCCAACCCATCACCGCAGCCAACTCAGCCCAAGTCAGCTGTTGTTTGGCATCCGTCAGGGCATTGTCTGGATCAGGATGAACCTCAATTATTTGTCCATCAACACCATCTACTTGTTGGTATTCCTGTATTAGACTCTTCACCAAATCTCTTCTCCCTCCAATATGAGATGGATCCATAATCAACTTTAAATCCAACTCAGCCCTCAACCTCAAAGCCATTGCTACATCTGGGATATTTCGCAAATCAGTTTCATCATTTTTCCCAGGGTTGAAACCTCTATGACACAACATTAACTGATCTTTGCTTGCTCCACCCTCTATCAAGTAACCCACAATTCCAGCCCAATGAGCCTCACTGCGCCACGGTTGATTTTTAACCATCATCGTTATCCTCTCATCTCCAGCAATCTCTTTGCCAATTTCAGTTTGCACCCACTGATTTTGGTTTCTCGAACCCAACCACAACAACAGCTTTGAGTCAGGTACTTTATCCAAAACCTCCTTTCTAAGCTTAACCACATGATCTACAATCCCAACTTCCAAAGCAGGTGTTAAACCCTCTCTTGCCATCATCCTTACCCACTCCAACCCAGCATCTTCAGCTCCTCTGAAACCACCATTTGTCCTTGGTTTCCATAAATTTGCCCTAACAACCTCAACACCCCATCTCAAGGCTCCCTCTATGGTTTCTTCAGCCACTTGCCGACTCTCCAAAGCACAAGGTCCTGCAATAATCATTTTGTCTCTACTTTCTAATTTCATTTTTATCTCCTTAAAATTTTAACAATAAAAAACCTCCTTTGTAGGAGGT
>CBDUQH010000021.1:0-14438 GCA_965369335.1 uncultured bacterium | reverse complement strand
ATTTAGGACAGGCCACAACGATTGGAGTTGATGGGCGTGGTTTACCCGTTTTTAGGGTGATACAACCACGAGTTACTCCGGTTGTGAGCGAGTAGCATCTTTTGCGATAGGCTAAATGCAATCGGACAATGTGTGTTAGATAGGTTTGGAACTGCTGCGCCAAGTGGCTATATAGATTGGTAACAGCGTTAGAAAATCTTTGGGAGACGAGAGCCGGTGGGCAGCCGGCTCTTGTTGTTTTAGTTTAGTGTTTTTATATAGTGATTTGGCAAGAGAGAAGAAGAGAGAAAACCCTCTTGCCAGTTATCTAAGGAATGGTTTTACCGCAGTTTTTACATTGGTAGTGACGTCCGTTACCATTACAGCCTGTACAAGGTGAACTTGAATATTTAGGGTTGTTACCATACCCTCCAACTGTTTCGTATTCGCCTTTGCCGTCGCAGCCCTGACAAGTTTTGAGGACGAAGTCGTGGACTTCTTGGTGGCAAAAACAACAAACACAATTGACAATGCCTTTGTGAAAAACTCTTTCAAGATCCATAAGACAGTGCTTACAAGTTGTGACTTGTTGGCAGGTATCTTGTGTACTGTATTCCCACTTATTGGGTTCGTGGACTATAGTTGATTGAAAGTCTGTGTGGTTGCAACGGGCACAGTATTCGACTTTGGTGCAACTATTGGCAATAAGATACTTAAAGTCCCATTTGTGTCCGACAAGTATGCAGACAATTCTGGCTACAAGTGCCATTTTGAACCTCCATCTTTGTTAAAGTTCTCTCTTCTTAGGCAGATGGAGGAATTATAGTACTTTGTGTGGTTGAAAGTTTCGATTTAGGATAACTGAGTTGGGTTTTTGAAGGTTGAGGCGAGTTTTGTTGATTATTTGCCAAGGAATGGTGTTTGGAATAGAATTTCGGTGATTGTCTCGTTTAGATAGCACGTTAACAGAAAGGGAGGAAATGAAAACCCTAAAGACTATACTAATGTGCTTGCTTTTGTTGGTATTTGTTCTGCCTGTGTCAGCACAGGAGTCGGGACAAATAGAAGGTCGCCCGTTTGCTTTTAGTTTGTTTGATGAGGAAGCAAACGTGCATTTGGTATTGGCAGACTTGGATGGTAATTACCAAGTTTTGATGAGATCGGATCAAGTAGAAAGTAACAAAGACTTTTATTTCAAGTGGTCGGCAGATCATAGCAGGTTGTTTGTGGTGAATGGTTACACCGACGAGTTGAGCTTGTATTCGTCGCAAGGAGAATTGTTGGCTACGTATGCTCAACCATATGAGATAGATCATGTGGTTTGGGTGGGAGACAGCAATGAAGAAGTGGTGTTTGATACCAATATGGGAGAGGCACGACAATCAGTGGTTCAAGGTTATAACTTTGAAACTGAAGAGTTGTTCACAGTGGTGAACAATAGTAGTATGTCGGTGCTGAACTCGGGGCCACAGGTGTCGCCCGATGGTCAATATTTGATCTTTGAACATGAAGAGTGGTCATATAACTGTTATATAGTGAAAGCAGAGTATGACCGGTCTTTGTTTCCGTATCCAAGAGTTGATGTTTACAACCATCAAGTTGATAGTGCCTATGAATTAATAGAGGCAGGGTCTTATACCGGTGGTTGCCATGGAGTATCTGGCTTTTGGGTCGATTCTGAAACTGTTTGGGTGGGTGATCACCTGGCACACGGTCTGAAGACGATTGATGTTGAAGAAGGTGTAGCCAGAGGACAACAGTACCTAAACCAGTGCCTTATGACAACTGTGGAGTTTTTGTCGTCGGAGGTTGTTGCTTGTAGCGGATCTCGGGTTGTTGATTTGTACCGACCAGTAGTTGGAGAAACAATTTTAGATCCATGGGTTGAGTTAAATCTTATCCAAGATATGAGCTATAGCGACTTTGCACTGTCTTCAGACGAGTCGATGGTTTTATTTGGAGGCTCCTTCAGGTCGGATCAATCCTGGGGGATCTATGTGATGCCCTTAGATGGTTCGGAGGGATGGCGATTAGAAATCGCTGGCTTAAGTGTAAGTATCGGTAACGTGAACGAGATCGAGTGGTAGGAGGAAGAGATGAATTTCAAGCGATTTTTTAGACATGCGTTGATGCTGGCAATGATTTTGATGGTATTGATATCTAGCTGCCCGATTTCGGCGCAAGGTGATAGTAGCGAACTGGGTGAAGTTCCATTTGTGTACCTTCTCGCCAACGTCGCGACTAGTTTTTCTACAAGTGATAGTTATTGGTATCAGGGTTATTTGGCTCGTGATACGGTTCAAGTGGTGATGTCTGATCTAGACGGTAACTACAAAGTGTTATTGACGTTGTCGGCTGAGATGACTAGTCTGAGGGCTATTAGTATGGAGTGGTCGAGTGATCATAGCCGGTTGTTGGTGTATTCATTGGGAAAGATAAGCTTTTTCGATACTCAAGGCAACCTGATTGGAGAGTACCTGGGTAGTTATGGGAGAATGGATGATGTCCACTGGGCTGGTCAGAGTAACGACGAAGTTTTGTTTGCGATGGGGCGTTCGGGTCGGTTGGACTTGTATGCAGGCATAGCCAGCTACAACCTGTCGACTGGCGAGACGCGAGTTATTGTCGAAGATCCTGAGCCTGAAACTAATAGTGGTTCAAGGGCAAATCGTGAGCCGAGGTTATCACCTGATGGTGAGTGGTTGATGTTTAACCACAAAAACAACTCGGGTTGCTTCTCTTTGGTAGCGCCCTACGATGGCTACTATCCTGATCTAGATGTGGTCAGAAACGGAGTTGAGGGGACAGGTATACAAATTCTGGCTTATAACGGTGGATGTCTGAAACAGTTCTGGGAGGATGAATCGACGGTACTTAATCTCGATGTGATTAACCGAGGGATGGTTTTATCGGAGACAGACATCGACATTGGGACTACATCGTATGGGAGGGTTATTTCTGGGTGCAGACATGTAAATGTCGATGACTTAGGAGTCTCCTGTTCTAATAGTTCTGGTTTGAGGCGTTACGCTTTGGACGGATCGGGGAGTTTTGATTTGGACTTGGAAATTCAGTTACATGAGTATGTGCAGGTTTCCAGTGTTCAATCGTTTTCTCCGGATGGAACTATGTTTGTAGTTCCGGGTTGGATCGGTCAGTACCCCGATACACAACCAGTCTTGTATTTAGGGACAATTGATGACAGCTGGTATCGGATTTTGGAGCTTCCGGAAGGAATCCCTGAACCGAATGCCGGTGTAATGTACGTTTTGTGGCGTTAGGGTTACAACAAGTGTTTGGCTGAAAGTTTTGGCTTTCTTCCAAACACTTTTTTTTTGGAAAAATTGGTGATATTGGGTAGGGTTAGAGTTCGATGTAGTAGATGAAGACTAGAGCGGAGATGACGGCGATTAACTGGAGGGTGAGGATTTGGACAGCTTGAATTTTGGCTTTGGGTAGCCATTTAAAGGCAAAGAGGGCGATGAGGGGAACTTGACCGAAGATGAGGAGTTGAAAGATGCGAGCAGGTAGGCCTTCGTCTGAGTTAACCGGAAGGTTGTTCCAGTAGATGGTGAGGTAGGCCCCAATAAGGCCAAAAGCGGTGAAGGACATGAGGAAAGGGATGCAGGCGAAGTGGTCTTGGAGTAGGGTGTCTGAGGTGATTTTTTTGGATTTGGGTTTGGATTTTCTAGGCATTGGAGTTAGTATAGCAGAATTGAATTTGTGTTGGATAACAGTGACTTTTTTCGCTGATTAAGAGTTTGGATGTGAGTATCATCTGTATTTGTGTTAAATAATTTAAGGAGTGAAGGTGTTAAGCCTTTTTAAGGGGTGATTTAAAATGCATCCCTGCTCAGACAAGGTCATATTTGTCGTATATCATGATAAAATCCTGGGATGAGTTTAAAAGTAGGGACAAGCGTCTGGCAGCCACAACTTTAGACTTTAAGTTTGATTTTGATATTCCTAAGCCAAGGAAAGAGAGAATAATTGTGAAGCGAGATGAGAGGGGGAGGATAGTAAGGTCAGAACCTCCACCGATAGCTGTGATCTAGAAGCACGCTTTATGGTCCCGGGCTTTTAGTATAAAATTCTAGTTAGAAGTATGACTATGAAAAAAGTAAACGGAAAATCATTAAATCCCCAAGAAGAGCTGATAAAACAGCTTAAAAAGAACTTCCCCGAAGTATTTTCAGAAGACGGCAAAGTTGACCCAGAGAAACTCAAGCTAACTTTAGGAGAGGACATAGAACTCTCCAGAGAGAAGTATGGGTTGTCTTGGGCAGGTAAAAGCGATTGTTTCAGAGAAATTCAAAAGACCACAACAGCTACGCTAGTTCCCCAGAAGAATGAATCGGTTAATTTCGATGAAACTGAGAACATCTTTATTGAAGGAGAAAATCTTGAAACTTTGCGTGTTCTTCAGAAGCCTTACTATGGCAAAGTCAAAATGATTTATATTGATCCGCCCTACAACACAGGCAACGACTTTGTTTATAACGACAGCTTCAAACAGAACAAGAAAGAATACCAGGAACAAATAGGTGAGACTAATGGGAATGGTGATTTGAGTAAAGACACAGCTTTGCGGCGTAACACTAGAGACAATGGTCATTATCATTCTGATTGGTTGAATATGATGTACCCCAGGCTTTTTCTGGCTAGGAATTTGTTACGAAGAGATGGGGTGATTTTTGTCAGCATAGATGACAATGAAGTTCAAAACCTTAGAATGATTATGAATGAAATTTTTGGTGAAGAGAATTTTGTAGCAATGTTTGTTCACAAAAATAACTCTGTAAAAAATCAGGCAAAGCTAGTCAGTATTTCTACCGAGTATGTTCTTTGTTATGCAAAAGATTTAAATGTCCTTAAAAATACCGAATGGAGAATTAAGAAAAAGGGAGCTGAAGATATTGCAAAATTGTTTAAAAGGTTACAAGATCAAGGTCTTAGCTTGGATGAGATTGAAGTTGAAATTAAAGAAATGTATAAACGACCTAAATACTCACATCTTAGTAGATGGAATAAAGTGGATAAACATGGAGTATTTAAAGACTCAGATCTCTCTCGAGAAGGTGGATCAAGAGATTACACAATCGTTAATCCTAATACTGGAAAAGAATGCAAAATTCCTACTAGAGGATGGGGAAAGAGCTTAGAAGAGCTTAAACGATTGCAGAAAGAGGATTTAATATGGTATGGGGACGATGGTACTCCTCCAGGTATGAAAGATTACATTAACATTGATGACAACAGAGTGCCAGATAATTTCTGGTACTTTGATAATTCTGTAGATACTAGATGGATAAAGGAAGTCTATGGAAACTTAGTGTTTGAGAATCCAAAACCTGTTGAGATGATGAAACAAATGATTGAGACGAGCTGTGATAGCGATAGTCTTATCTTAGACTTTTTTGCTGGTTCTGCTACTACTGCCCACGCGGTTATGGATTTAAATAAAGAAGATGGGGGAAACAGGAAATACATTATGGTGCAGTTGCCGGAGAAAACAGATGAGGATAGTGAAGCTTACAAAGCTGGTTACAAAAATATTGCTGAAATTGCTAAAGAACGTATTCGTAGAGCTGGAAATAAACTAACGGATGGTGGCAAGCAACTTGATTTGGGTAAAGACGGCAATAAGAAGTTAGATATTGGCTTCAAAGCATTCAAACTGTCTTCAAGTAACTTCAAGGAGTGGAACACGGAAATTAAGACCGAGGAAGAGTTGCAACAGCAACTAGAGGCTTTTGTAAGTAACGGTATAGGTGATGTAACTGACATGGCGCAAATCTACGAACTATTGCTTAAAAATGGTTATGACCTGAACAGCAAAGTAGAAGCTAAAGAGATTAAGGATAAGAAAGTTTATTTAGTTAATGGTGGAGAACTTGTTATTTGTCTTGAAGGGGTTTTGGAACGAGATATTGTTGATGAAATTGTTAAACTGGAGCCAGCTAAAGTTATATTTTTAGAGATTTGTTTCAATAATGACGACGAGCTGAAGACAAACACCTTGCTTCAAATGGAGTCGGCAGATATTGATTTCAGAGTAGTTTAATATGTCAAAGAAGGTCTACAATCTTGATTTAGATGAAATGGTGGGTCAGAAGAAGTTAGTTGTTCATGCTACAAAAAAACAACTAGAAGAAATTAAAAAATTAGTATCCTCACTTGCAAGTGGCTCAATAAATAAAAAGTCAGATGATATTTATGAGTTGTTTCCCGATAGTATTGAAGTTGACGTACCAAAATTACTAATCAATTCCACAATGGGAGATTTGTCTGGCAAGGTAAGTCGAACTGAAAAAGTTAAGGATTTTGATGGAAGCGAAGAGTTCTACAAAAAGGCAGAATCGAAACGAGGGTTCAAACTAATAGCTGATGAATTTTCAGATGCGCGGAATGCGAAGTTATATAAAGGGTTCAACTTAATAGAAGAAAAGTGGAGGGTAATAGTAGTTTCACAGCTTGGAGTCGAAGCAATAAGCGAAGCTCCTGCCCCACAAAGTTATAGATCAAAAACCTATGACCATAAAGTTTCGCAGTACGTATTGAGTGAATTTTTTGAAAACTTCTTATATCAGCCTGCTTCTGAAGACTATGTAAGAGAAATTTGGAAAAACAGTGAAAAGGACGAGGATGCGGCTGTTGAGCTTACTAAATTAAAGAAGATTGATGAGTTAAGATTCCCAATAGGTTTAGAAGATTTGGTAATGCTTCAGAAGGCTAGAAACACTTGTATGCATTTTAGAGTTATTACTTCTAGCGAATACTCTGAAATTGTTGAAAAAATGAATGAGTATCTAAAGGTGGAAGCCTTGAGAGAATTCTCAAATGCAATAGGAACATCATTAATTGAGTCGATGAAACCGTTTTTAGAAGCCCAGGAAGCATTGGGACGCAGATTAGCTGAGATTGTTAAGCCACAAGTTGCAGCTATGGAAGCAATTGCGAACGCTTTACCAGACTACAGTCGCATGTACCAGAATATGTTTGGGAACTTGGCTTCAATGGGAATAGTGCCAAAAGAGAAGAAGTCTTAGTATGAAACTTAAATTTGATCCAAACCAGCAATACCAAATTGACGCAGTAAACGCTATAGTTGACTTATTTGAAGGGCAGCCTTTGGCTCAAGGAGGCTTTGAATCTAAAGTTAGTTATGAGCATGGCATGTTCGAGTTGGATGAGTTGGTAGTATCAAACAACTTAAGCATTGCCCCTCAGACTCTTATAGAAAATCTGCATAGCATTCAGGAAAGAAACAAACTGGAAAAGTCACCAGTCGAATCATCAGGTGCAAAGTGGGGAGAAGCTCAGTGGGGAATGACTACTTGGGGTGGTGGAACAAAAGGTCTAAGGCAAGGCATGAATTTCTCGGTTGAGATGGAAACAGGAACAGGGAAAACCTATGTATACCTTCGAACTTTGCACGAATTAAATAAAAAGTATGGTTTCAAAAAGTTTATTATTGTGGTCCCAAGTATTGCCATCAAAGAAGGCGTTAGGAAAAACCTTGAGATCACCAGAGAACACTTTGCCACACTTTATGACAATCCAGAATTAGACTTCTTTGTTTACGATTCTAAAAACAGAGTACAGACCAAAAACTTTGCTAAAGCTAATTCTATGCAGATCATGGTCATTAATATTGATTCCTTCAAAAGAGAGGACTTCAATATCATTCACCAGGAAAGCGACTGGGGAACACCAATTAATTACATTAAGGCTACTAATCCTATTGTTATTCTTGATGAACCACAATCAATGGAAAGTGAGAAAAGTAAGCAAGCTATTGCCACACTTAACCCTCTTTGCACACTGAGATACTCAGCTACTCACAGAAATACTTATAACTTAGTCTATCGTTTGACCCCAGTAGATGCGTATGATCTGGGGTTAGTCAAAAAGATTGAAGTCGATTCAATAATCACTGAAGATGACCATAATCATGCCTTTGTAGAGCTTAAAGCTACTAACAGCCTGAAAACAGCCGTTTCAGCCAAAATCTCGATAGATGTAGCCACTAACAAGGGTGTGAAGCAACAGGACATGACCATACGAGTAGATGATGATCTCTATGAACTATCAGGCAAGCGTGAGGCTTACAGTAATGGTTTTATTGTCGAAGAGATAGATCCAACTCAAGGGCTAATCAAATTTACTAATGGAGTAGTGGTATACGAGGGACAATCCCAGGGAGGAAAGAGTGAGGAGATTGTTAAAACCCAAATTAAACAAACCATTATTGACCATTTTGAGAAGGAGAAAGAGTTAGCTCCAAAGGGTATTAAAGTCTTGTCGCTGTTCTTTATTGATAAAGTTGCTCATTACCGCAAGTACCACAAGGGAGGTGAAACCGAGAAAGGTAAGTTTGCTCTGTGGTTTGAAGAAGCGTTTAAGGAAGTCAAACAGAACCCTAAGTATGCAGATGTGATTCCGTATCCAGTTGCAGACGTTCACGATGGTTACTTTGCTAAAGATAGAAAAGGGCAGTACAAGGATAGCTGGGAAAATAGACAAACAATTGCTGATGATCAAGCTTATGAGCTGATTATGCGAGACAAAGAGAAGTTACTGTCGATGGACACACCGCTTCGGTTTGTCTTTTCTCATTCCGCCTTAAGAGAAGGTTGGGATAATCCAAACGTGTTTCAGATTTGTACCATTAATGAAACCAGTTCTGAGATTAAGAAACGACAAGAGATCGGAAGAGGTTTGAGACTGCCAGTCAATCAGGAGGGGGAGCGCGTTTTTGACACCAACATTAATGTTTTAACTGTGATTGCTAACGAGTTTTATGAAGATTTTGCGCGAGCTTTGCAGACTGAGATTGAAACAGAAACAGGCGTGACCTTTGAAGGTAGAATTAAAAACAAAAAGAAACGTCGAAAAATCACACTTAGAAAGGGATATAAGCTGGATGAAAACTTCAAAGATCTCTGGGATAAGATTAAATATCAGACACGATATCAAGTTTCATACAGCCGGGAGGAGCTAGTTAGACGTGCTGTAGAGGCTATTAAAGCTATTGAAGTCTCTTCACCAGTAATCATCACCTCAAAAGTAGCTATTGAAATGGATGAAAAAGAAGGTGTGTCTGCGCGAGTTAGGAATGCCCCTTCAGCTCGTAGAGTAGAAACAGATGTGGTGGTCCCAAATGTGTTGGCTTATTTACAGAAAAATACCAAGCTAACAAACGCTACGTTGCTGGAGGTTTTATCAAAGGCTGAGGCACTGCCAAAAATACTTAAAAACCCTCAGCAGTTTTTAGATCAAGCAGCGCAAGTATTAACCGAAGTTCTACAATCACTGATGGTAGATGGAATCGAGTATGAGCAAATTGCTGATAGATATTGGGAAATGCATTTGTTTGAGGATGAAGAGTTATCTGGATATCTAGACAGCCTAGTGCAAGTAAAGCAGCAGGATAAAACTCTGTATGACTATGTTTTAACCGATTCTGAAGTAGAGAAGGAATTCGCCAGAGATTTGGAATCGCGCTACGATGTTAAGTTTTACTTCAAATTACCATATTGGTTCAAAATTGAAACGCCTTTGGGTTCATATAACCCCGATTGGGCAGTGGTCCTAAACGGAGATAAGAAGGTCTATTTTGTAGCAGAAACAAAATCTGAGGCTCAGGAACTGAGAGCTTCGGAAGAAATGAAGATTGAATGCGGTAAAAAACACTTTGCTCAATTGCCGGATGTTGAGTTTAAGGGTCCAATTCATTCAACTTCGCAATTATCAGCAAATTAGTAAAAAATGAGTCCTATAAACCTATGAAAGTTGGGATATGAAACTGAGCGTCGCAACTACGGTCTGACACCCTCGACTTTAGAAATATGTCAAAAAAAGTTAAGTTTCAAGGCAAGAAACTAAAAAATCAATCAGATCCCAAATTAGCACACTCTCATCCTAAAGGCGCAAAGGTCTATTTTGCTCAACCAGCAGTAGATCCGAAATGGGGAAGGTATCATTTTTACCAATACCGTAGGTGCTTCTTATTGCTCAATAAAAGTGGAGATTACTACGACAAGACCATTGAACTGCTGGAAAAATGTCGCCAGGTGGAAGTTGATGAGAAGAGTGGCATTAGAACAGTACCAGATGATTTGAAAGAAGATTTAGAAATTAATTCGATGCAGTTTGTCATTTTAACTAAGTTAGGATATGAATATCTCTACGCTGAGTATATAACTGCAATTAAGCAGATAAAGAAGCACAAACAAGAGGAGTTCGTTGTTCCATCAGACGCAGAAGACTTGGGACAGAGGCTTAGCGCCATTATGAAAGTGGTCGGTTATACCAAAACAATTCCTCAAGAACTGTATAAGCTATTTGACAGAAGAGACATTGTTGAGCACCCAACGCTTGGTAGATTGTGGGATGGTTCTGAAACTGGATGGAAAAATGTGCATTTATCTTGGGTTTTAAGCGGTGAGGTAGAAGGCATTTTGGATGGGATAATACCTTTTACTCAGGGTTTTATAGACGCGCTACAAAAGTATGTAGACGAAAATCCGGTGCCAGGTGAACTAAAGATATCTCATAGAGGTTTGAGGGCGGGGGAACAATATAAAAAGCCCACTACTTAGATTTTGACTTTTGAACCAACTTTAGCAAATCTTCTTCAGCCTCGTACGCCTTGAGGCGACCTTGGAGATAGCCTAAGCGGTAAGTGACACCCTCACTCATTAAACGCCAGTTTGACCCCTCTAGAACGCCCTGTACGAGCTTCTTGAAGCCATGTTGGCTATCATACTCCTGACGAGAAGTATTAGCGTCCTGAACAGTAAAGTCGACAATTAGATGCTTGCCAAAGTCAGGCTTAGACAGTTCCAGACGAACATAATCTTTAGGGCTAATAGTGTCATTGAGTAATTTCTCCAGCTCAATAATGGTTAGCTTTTTGATTTTAGCGACGGCATCGTATTCTTCCTTATGCTTATCTCTTTCTTTCCATTCCTCGACTAAAGCCAGCATTCGGTCAAATCCCCAAACTGCCTCTTTGCCAACTTCTTCGGTATAGCAAAACTCATCACGATATTTTTTAAGTAGCAACTTCTCCCGCTCTTCCTCCTTTTTCCATTCAGCATCTCGCTTGTCCATATCGTCAACATCAACTTCTTTGTAGTCACAGAAGGAGCAGGTAGTGGTCCAAGTGATAACATTACCTTTCTTTTTCAGGTCCACTTTAACCTCGTGTTTGCATTTGGGGCAGAGCTGAGGTTTTGATACGCGATTAGTGCCGTCATCATAGACTCCACGCCTTTTCTTGCACTTCTCGCATTCAAAAAAGAAGAGGACGCGTAGCGGCTCGTCCATATAATCATTAAGCTCCTTCATGGTGGAGTGCATTTCGCTGTCACAGTGAAGACATTTAATACCCTGAGGTTCGACAGCACTGTCTAGCTTTTCTTGTTTCTCGCGGTCCCGGTCCACCCATTCCTGGACGGTATCGTGTTTGCGGCGAAAGCGTTGAATTTTGATGACATTGACGGCATAGCTCACGACTTTGTGAACCTCGGTGTCAAACTTTTTCTTGGAGTATTTCTTGAAGTCTTTGTCGTGGCGATGCTTCTCAAAACCGTTCTTTAAGCCGCAATAATAGTCCAGACAAGTCTCAATGGTGTGGAGATCATAAAGGTCGTTGTAATAGGAATCGTCTTTCAGGTATTGCATAAGCCCAGATTTGGGGCAGATCTACCAAGAATTTTACACGCAATTGTTTTATAATTGAAGCCAGAAGCCTGCCCCTAAGAGCAGGCTTTATTTATCATGAGAATGAAAATAGAGGAAGAAAAACCAGTTAATATTGCAACTCGTTTAAAAAGACGATTAGCAAATAGTATTGTCAAAGTTATTCGGTACCTAGAGAGAGAAGATAAAATCTTGGAGGTGGATAGAAAACACCCTTTGTTAATTCGCGTGTATTACAACATACTTGGAACTTTGTATTATTGGTTTCAGCAAGGGAGAGAAAGACTTAGGATAACTTCATTCAACTTCATTAGGAAACTATCCTCTCTAAATATTGTAAAAGAGATAATCTGGCATACCAGAGATCTAACTCTTTTTTTAATAGTTTGTATTTTTTCAGGCATAGCCTTTTATGTGCTTCAAGGTGTTGAATTAAGTCTTTCTGCAAACGCCTTAATAAGTATCTTAATAGCATACTCTGGTGGTTTAGCGGCGTTGTTGGGAATCATTTTTGCACTATATTCAGTTGGTTTCCAAACAACCACGGAGAAGTATTCTTCTGAAGTTGTAGATTACCTGAATAGCGAACAAGTAGGACGATTTTTATTTAAGTTGCTTACCTTTTCTACCTTGCTTTCTTTATCTAACTTAGTAGTGCAACATGCTGTTGGAGTACCTGTTTATCCACTTTTTATATTTACTTCATTGCTGGTGGCAATCAGTATTTTAGGAATACTGATATTTAAAGATGATTATGTAACAAAACTTAAACCCAAACAGGTTTTTCAGCGCCTGCAAAAGGAAAACATGGAAGCTGTTAGAACGGCTAACTTATATGACAACCCATTAGTTAAAAGTTTTCAGCTTGAAAACAGAAGCAATATTCAGTCTTTTAAGTTATATCTCAATTCAATAAACAGCTGGTCTATTGTTCAAACTTCTTTTTTGCACACCCAAAAGAGATTGAAAATTTATGAAACTCTTTATCGCGATTTAATGAGGGAAGGGAGGTACGAAGATGCTTCTTACGGAATAATAGGGTTGGGGTACTTTCTTGCAGATTATATCTCTGTCAAGCATTTTATTGAGACAGAATTTGCATGGTGGTTTCCTCAGTACCAGGAATTAGTTAAAGCTGATAATCCTAGTATTATCCCAATGAAACTAAACTATGAGTCGCATGGTATTGGCAGACTTGGGGTGAGTAAAAACAACTACTCTTGGTTGGAAGATCGGATACTAGCATTCTTTAAAAAGATACAAGAGGACTCTGAGCAAATATCAAACTCAGTAATAGCTAATGCTTTGATAGCTGCTTATGAAACTATTCTGTATGGAAACTATTCCAAAACAAAAAAAGGTTATGAAAAGTTTTTACTCGGTGTGTTTGAAAACCAAGATTTTGACTTAACTGAAAAAACCTTACAGCAATTTGTAGAGTTGGGATACCTGGTCAACGACACGGAAGAGTGTAGGGGTAATTATGTGAATGCATTTGGTCAGATTAAAACTGTTATTACTGATGGTTTTTCAAAAAGACATTTTCCAGGAAAACTAAATGATTGGCGACCAGAATTTAAAAAAAGGATTGCTAGTCTGATAGAAAATAAAACCAAAGTAGTAACTCGCGGAGATGTTACTTCATGGAAAGAGCCCCGTTATTTTAATGCATTAATTATGGATATATTTGATCGGTTGGAAGTAGAGCAGCAAGTAGAAGGGGAAGTGGTGACTCCCAAAAAGTGGCTAGTTGAAAAGACACTTGAGTTAGCAAAAACCGAGGAGCAGAACCAAATAGATAAGGCTAGAAACTTTTTAGTAGAATCATCTATTAAGCTAATTAAGGCTGATTCAACGGGGTTTTATAAGAATTATTTTGCTGGTGTTCTTCTTTCTATTTTAAGTCAGTTAATAGATCAAAATAGATGGGACGAATTGACTAAAATTGTTGATGAAAATGGGTCGGTAATCCTTGATGCCTTAAATCATGTAGAAAGTGATGTCTTTATTGATACAGAGCTAAGAGAGCCAATTGAGATTGGTGTCTTTAGGTCTCTTGTCAAGAGAAAGAAGACTGCATATTGGTTTTATTTAAGACTGTTCTTTCTAGCCCAAATTCATTTAGCAACAAGTGTTGATAAACAAAATAATAGAGAGGTGCTAATGGTGCTTAGGAGACCATTGAAGTTGGGTGCGCTGTCTTATCTAGTATCAGAGCTAGACCAAGATATGTCCTATGTTCAATGGTTTACTTTATTAGCTGAGCGAATTTACCCGAATGTTTCTTTAGCGGAGCTTTATGATAAAGCAGTCTCTTTTAGAAAAAACAGCTCTCTGTATTATATGAATCTTATATACGAAGAGGCTAATCGATACAGGCACTACTATCGGTACGTAATTAATTCAATATCTGATTTACCGGTGGATTACATAACGTCAGGAAGTGTTCCGTGGGGTATTTCATCAACTAAAACTGTAAAACATCCAAGCGAATTTATTAGAAAGATGGCATCTTTTACTTTTTCTGATATGGAAGAATGCTCTGATGGATATGTCGAGTGGCTTAAGGAAAGAGAGGAATTAAAGAAGAAACAATATCTTTTGAAATTAATTAACTTACTAAAATCAAAAGTAAATCATGCGAAAAAACCGTAATAATCCAAACAGAAAATTTGAAGCGACTCATTTTGAAGACCCACTGAAGGATTGGTTGAGTGGTAGAGGTAGAAGAAAAAAGGCTATTCATGATG
>CBDUQH010000020.1:0-14477 GCA_965369335.1 uncultured bacterium | reverse complement strand
ACACTATCCAACATCATCAACTCTACAACTTCCTTTCTAAAAAGAATTAAACTTAAAAGACCAACCAAAACAGCGTCAAAGTCTCCATCAAAACAACCAAAATCGACCTCCAAAAAGGCAAGCCTTAAAACCACCTTCACCTCCAAAAAAGCCAAAATCTTTTTCGTGATTTTAGCCATCTTTATCGTCACACCACTCATTTTTCTCCTCTTCTTTCTAAGAGACCTCCCTTCTCCAGGCAGACTCACCAGCCAAGCTTTCCCAGCCTCAACCATCATCACCGACCGAAACGGACAAACCCTTTATGAAATCTACGCCGACCAAAACCGCACTCCAGTCGAACTCAACACGCTTCCAGATTATTTAAGTCAGGCCCATATTGCCATGGAAGACAAAAATTTCTACACTCACTTTGGTTTCTCAATCCAAGGTATTACTCGTGCAGTCAAAAACACCCTTTTTAAAAACAAACTCCAAGGTGGCTCCACCATCACCCAACAACTAGTCAAAACAGCTCTCCTAACTCCTGAAAGAACTATCCAAAGAAAGATTAAAGAAGCATTCTTAACCATTGGTACCGAACTTATCTATTCCAAAAAACAAATCTTAGAAATGTACCTAAACCATATCCCCTATGGAGGCACAGCTTGGGGTATCGAAGCCGCTTCCAAACTCTATTTTGGCAAACCAGCCAAAGACTTAACCCTCGCCGAAGCTGCCCTTCTTGCTGGCCTCCCTGCCGCCCCAACTAGATTTTCACCCCTAGGAGTCAACCCAGAGCTAAGCATCGCCAGACAACACGAAGTCCTTCGTCGCATGGTCGAAGACGAATACATCACTCAACAACAAGCCGATCAAGCCAAACAACAAGAACTTGTCTTTGCCACCAAAGCCATCTCCATCAACGCCCCTCATTTTTCTCTATATGTCAAAGACCTCCTCACCGAAAAATATGGCTTAGAAGCAGTCGAACGTGGTGGTCTTAGAGTCACCACTACTCTAGATCTAGAAATTCAAGATGTCGTCCAAGCCTCGCTTTCTGCAGAAATCTCCGATCTAGAAAGATTTAACGTCACCAACGGAGCCGCCCTCATCACCAATCCCTCTACTGGAGAAATCTTGGCCATGATTGGATCCAAAGACTTTTTTAACTCCGAAGACGACGGCCAAGTAAACGTCACTTTAAGATCACGCCAACCAGGGTCTTCAATCAAACCCATTAACTACGCCATCGGCTTTGAGCTCAAAAAAATCACCCCAGCCACCATGTTTCTTGATATCCCCACTTGTTTCAACATCGTTGGACAGCCACCATACTGTCCCAAAAACTACGATGGTTCCTTCCGAGGTCCAGTTCAAATCCGTTTTGCTCTAGGCAACTCCTACAACATCCCTGCTGTCAAAGCACTTGCTCTAAACAGTCTCGAAACTTTTGTCGCCTCAGCCTCAGCCATGGGTATCAACTCATTCCAAGACCCTTCCCAATACGGCCTCTCACTCACACTTGGTGGTGGCGAGGTCACCATGTTAGAAATGGCCACAGCCTTTGGCACCTTAGCCAACCAAGGAGTCAAAGTCCCTCTCCAAACCATCCTCAAAGTTGAAGACCTAAACGGCAACATTCTCGAAGAATATAAACCAACTACCACCCAAGAAGCCCTCACCCAACTTACCCAAGACCAAGATAAACAAGAACCTGGTGCCACAGTCACTATCGAAAACGACTTCGGCTTAGATTTGAACCTAAAACGAATCTTCCACAGGGCCCCTGCATACCTCACCTCTCACATCCTTCTCGACAACAACGCCAGAGTCAATGCTTTTGGTTCAAGATCAGAACTAGTTATTCCCGATCAAGTCGTTTCAGTCAAAACCGGTACCACCAACAACTTAAGAGACAACTGGACTATTGGATATACCCCAGAACTCTTAACCGCTGTCTGGGTCGGCAACAACGACAACTCCCCCATGAATCCATACGTTGTCTCTGGTGTTACCGGAGCCGCCCCCATTTTTAACGACATCATGTCCTACATCCTAAAAGACAAAGAAGCTGTCTGGCCTGAAAAACCAGACGACGTTATTTCTCGACCGATCTGTTCCATCACAGGCCTAGTCTCAAATCCAGATAGCCACTGTAACACCAGAAACGAATTCTTTTGGGAAGGCACCGAACCAGGTAGCTTCGAAGTCCTTCAAAGAGAAATTTGGGTCAAAAATGACACTGGCTTCGAACCAGAAGAAGGCGACACCGACAACATCAAACTCGAACTCCACACTGTACTTTCAGATCCTTTCACCCAAGACTATTGCGTAGATTGCGCCCGACCGACCGACGAAGAAGGCAAACCTATACCCAAAAAATACGACGTCACTTATCCACTCACTCCCCAAGAACAATCAACCAAGACTGACCCTACGGTTGCTTCATAAATTTACTCCACCCAACCATGTCTGATTTAGAAACTGTTATCCTTACACAAAAAAAACCCTGGTACAAGAAAAAACTAACCCTAGCCATCTCCTTAACTGGCTTCTTAGCCATAGCCTTTATACTTATCTATCTAATCATACTCAAACCCAACCCTCTCCTTACACCACTAGCAACAACCCTAGGCATCAACCACCACCCCACCCCAAAACCCAACAAAATCGTTTACGGCTTCATCCCTTACTGGAACTACAAATACCACCAAGAAATCCCCTACCACCAACTCACCCACCTGACCGCATTTGGCATTACTTTTCAAGAAGACGGTACCATCCAAACTCGAGAAGCCGACTACCAAGAACCCGGATGGAGATCCTTTAGCACCGCTAACTTCAGCCACATTCAAAGAAACACCAAAAATGCCGGCACCAAACTCATCCTCACTCTGATCAGTTTTGACAACGACATCACCGACTCCATCATTTTCTCGGATGAAAACACCCAGACTTTTATTTCCCAAACTCTAAACTTCATGGAGGAAAAAAACTTTGACGGCATCAACATAGATTTCGAATACTTAGGCAACCCAGATCAACAAACTAAAGACCAATTCACCCTTTTTGTATCCAAGCTCACTCAAGCCGTCAAACAAAAAAATCCAAACCACCATACTTCAATCGATGTCTTTGCCGACTCAGCCGATTCCAACCGAATTTGGGATCTCAAAAACCTTGCTCCTCTTGTTGACCACGTCATCATCATGGCTTACGACTTCCACCGCCCCTCATCCACCCAAGCAGGCCCCGTTGCCCCTCTTTATGGAGCAGGTAACAATTGGACAGAAGACATTACTTCTTTATTAGCCAAACACATCCTCCTCACTCCTCCAGAAAAAATTCTTTTAGGTGTTCCCTATTACGGCTATGAATGGCGTACATTTTCCCAAGATTTTCAAAGCTCCACCTACAAAGGCACAGGTGGTCTTGCCACTTACAAAAGAGTCAAGCAACACCTCCAAGACAATCCTGATACCCAAATCAACTGGGATGAAGCTTCACTCTCTCCCTGGTTTTCATACTTAGAGGAGGATACCGACCACACCTATCAAATCTACTACGATGACCCCAAATCACTCGGCCTCAAATACGACTTAATCAACCAAACCAACCTCGCCGGCACGGCCATTTGGGCTCTAGGTTACGACGGCGGCGCCCCAGAAATCTGGAACCTTATCGACCAAAAGTTTAGAGACAATCATGAGCAATGATCATCCTCGCCAATTCAAAATCGAAACCATTCTCTACAAACAACACACTCTCAACTTCGTCTATTTTGAACATGAAAAAAGGCACCAACACCAACTGTCCACAAACTGGACAACTCAAATCGAACAAATCCTCAACCAAACAAACATCGTCTTCTTAGAATATCACCCGCAAGAACTCCCTCACACAACCTACTCAATACCCCTCATTGGTTCCTTGGCAAAAACTTATGCCACTCACTTTGCAGGAATTGAAACCCATTTCAGCACCATACTCAAACTTACTCACCCAAAAAACATCCCCACCGCCACTGCCGACATCGCCAACAAACCTCTTTTTTCCTTATACGAATTCTCTTTCCTGGTCTTTCTCAGCCTCATCTCCCCTTTGGGTTTTGTATACTCACTTCTTTATTCTTTCCAATACATCTCACAAACTGGCATCTTCTCTCCACAACCCAACTGGGTTGACATTCCCACTCTTAGTCTAACCGATGCCCGCAGACACCTCTACGCCAAATCTATCACTGACTACCTCCAACAACAAACCCAACCCACAAAACTCACCCTAATATCCGCCCCTGCTCACACTTCTCGAATCAAAAAATACATATCACACCCCACTAAAACTCATTTCCTCAAAACAAAAATCTACTCACTTATCCCTTTTCTAGACAAACACATCCGCTTTTTTTAAAACCTAACATGCTACAATCCCCGCATGACCAAAGAAATCCCAAACGAAACAGACTCATTCGAAACTTTAGCCATCCAAACCAAAGAAAACTTTGACCAACAAGGAGTCAAAGCCATTCTTATCGATTTCGACGACACTCTCATTTATACCCACCTAATTTTTGAGCACTACAATAATCTCTTCATTACCCAAATTTGCCAAGAAAACCCCCATATAAACCCCAAAGAATTCGATAATCTCTTCCGTTATTTAAACAAAAAAGCATACTCAGTTGAAAGCGTCTCACCCGATAGGTACCAATGGATAATCGACGTACTACACCAGGAACATCCCCACATCAATTTCCAACACCATCTCGACACTTTACTCTCTATCTACAAACACCAACCAGAGTTAAGACCTCAAGCTCTAGAATTTATCCAAGCCCTTCAACAAGCCGATATCCCTTTAGTTCTAGTCACCCATGCCAACCAAGATTGGACCGACTTCAAACTTGACTCCTTAGATCTAAGACAATACTTCCAACAAGTCATTGTTATCGACGAACACCACTACAAAGACCAACAAGCTTGGCTCGACGCCACCAACCAAGCCGGATATATCCCCAGCGAATGTATTATTATCGGCGACAGTCTAAAAACAGACATCATCTCCACAGCCCAAGCCGGTTACAGAAACGTCATTTGGACCAATCCCAAAGACGGTTGGTCTCACTACAGCGAAGGAGAACAACCTCACAACATTGACATCCACCAATCTTTCCACAAAATCCTCAACCATCTTAGCCACTCCCACTTCTCACAAGCAGCCTGACCCAAATTTCGGTTTCTAATTTACACTACACTTTTTCAATTTCCACCCTCATATTCACCATTCATTAATCAAGCTTCCAATGATAAAATTTAGCCATGCCAAATCGGACAGGACAAGGCTCTTCCAAACGAACAAAAAAACACCCCAAAAACAAAAACTTTGGCGGTAAGAATCGTAGTTCTCAAAAACGACCAAAAACCATTGAGTCCCCAAAATATCCCAAAACAAACCCCCTCCAAATCATCGGCCGTCCACTCACCAAATCCGTAATTTTTCTACTCAAATTTATCTCTTTCTATAGCCAGTCTTTACTCGTAACAAACCCCAATAGTTTTGCCAGTCATAGGTACAACAAACTTAAAAAACAATTCTCCCGCAAAAAAAATCTCAAGAAAGCCACCAAAAGACTCCCTAAAGACCAACAACTCAGCACCTTCTTCATAGTTTTTTTCAGAATCATCTACACATCTTCAAAAAATTTGCTCACCAACTTAAAAAAATCTTTTTCAAAAAAACATCAAATTACATCAAACTTATCCAAACATAGCCAATCATTTCAAAATTTTCTTTCCGAACGATCCAGAAACCGTCGCGAAAAACAAACCACAAAAGCCATTGCCAACACAATCTCCAAACTAAAAAAAGACTACTCCAAAACCATCCACCAAACTGCATCCAAGTTCCGCCCCAAATCTACCATCGCCAAAATCACCGACTCTACCCTCCATCTTTTTGCTCTACCCATTCTGGTTTTACAAAAAATCTATAACCTTACTTCCAAAGCAGCTTCTTCTTTCTTTAATCTTTCTATCTTTAACAAAACCACCCGCATTCTAAACAAAACCCGCTCTTTCAAATTCACCTGGTTCTTTGGTCTCTCTTTCATCAGTCTCATCATAGGCATAAGTCTAGGTCTATACATCTACGTCATCAGAGACCTCCCCGACGCTAGCGTCTTAGCAACCACCCAACCCATCCTAACCACCAAAATCTACGACCGAAACGGCAACCTCCTTTACAAAATCTACAAAAACGAAAACAGAACTCTAGTCAACCTCAAAGAAATCCCCCTAAACCTCCAACACGCCACTCTAGCCATCGAAGACCAAGATTTTTACAAACACCCAGGCATTTCAATTCGCGGCATTGCCAGAGCTCTCAAAGACAACGCTACATCTAACTCCTCCCCCCAAGGCGGATCAACTATTACACAACAACTCATCAAAAACACTCTTCTCACCCCCGAAAAAACCCTCCAAAGAAAAATCAAAGAAGCTCTGCTTTCAGTCATCACTGAATTCTATTTCACCAAAGATGAAATCTTAACCATGTACTTTAACCAAGTCCCCTACGGCGGAGCTGCTTATGGAGTCCAAGAAGCATCTCGAATGTACTTTGGTAAAGACGTCTCCCAACTTAGCTTAGCTGAATCTGCATATCTAGCCGGTCTCCCAGCAGCCCCCACCCACTACTCACCATACGGCACCAACCCTCAACTCGCCAAAAACCGTCAACTCCAAACTATTGCTCGAATGATCGAAGAAGGTTACATCACCAGAGAAGAAGCAGCCAAAGCTGTCGACGAACAACTACAAGTCAAACCACCCACAACCAATATTCTTGCTCCTCATTTCGTCATGTACATCAAAGATCAGTTGGCCCAAAAATATGGCCACCGCCTAGTAGAACAAGGCGGTTTAGAAGTTACTACTAGTCTAGATTTGCAACTCCAGGAATTCGCCCAACAAACTGTCAGCCAAGAAGTCGAAAGCCTAAGAAACTTAAACGTCACCAACGGCTCTGCCCTCATCACCAACCCACAAACGGGTGAAATTTTGGCCATGGTTGGATCAATTGACTACTTCAACACCGAGTCAGATGGTCAGGTAAACATCACCATCCGACCTCGTCAACCAGGTTCATCTATTAAACCCCTAAACTACGCCATGGCACTTGAAAATGGCTTCACTCCCTCCACCATCATCCCCGATACTCCAATCTGCTACAACATCGAAGGTCAACCACCTTACTGCCCCAAAAACTACGATAGCCGTTACCATGGCCGAGTCACCCTAAGAAAAGCCCTAGCCAACTCCTACAACATCCCTGCAGTCAAAACTCTCTTTCAATTTGGAGTCGACAAATTTATCGACAAAGCCACTTTAATGGGTATATCCACTTGGACAGACCGAAATCGTTTTGGTTTATCTCTCACTCTAGGTGGGGGTGAAGTCACCATGATAGACATGGCCACTGCCTATGGTGTCTTCGCCAACCAAGGCATGAGAGTCGACTTAAACCCAATCCTCGAAGTTAAAACCGCCGACGGCAAAATTCTCGAACAGTCATGTGCCAAAACTAGCAAACCTTGTCCTTCTCAAAAAGCACTTGATCCAAGAGTTGCTTATCAAATAACCGATATTCTCTCAGACAACCAGGCTAGATCAGAAGCTTTTGGAACCAACTCTGTCCTCAACATTCCCAATCACCAAGTCTCAGTCAAAACTGGCACTACCAACGACTTAAGAGACAACTGGACTATCGGCTACACCTCTGACAGGCTCATTGCCACTTGGGTTGGTAACAACGACAACCACTCCATGAGCTACATAGCTTCAGGAATCACCGGCGCTTCGCCAATCTGGAACAAACTCACCGTCGCTCTCTTAGATCCAGACACACACCACCACTTCGAACCTCCAACCAACTTAGTCAAAGTCCAAGTTTGTACCATCACCGGCTCCCTTGCCTGTAACGGTTGTCCCTCCAAAGAAGAATACTTCCTTCCAGGCACCGAGCCCAAAAACCACTGTACTTCAGACCAAATTGCCCGTATCCTCAACCCCCCACCTCCTGAAAACAAAGACGACTAACTACTAAATTCCTTACGCATACAAATCATTCGAATCAATTAGTCCACAATTAGCATAATTCGAATATCTACTCTTCTTTCTCAAAAATAATCACCCCATCATCATTCAAATCAATCCCCTCGCTTCCTTTATCATTCGAGCTTTTGGGCTTTTGATTCTTTGAACTTACTCGGTCACTTGTTTCCTTATCCCATATTCTATACTCCATATTTCCACTCACTCTCCCATATACCCAAAAAAACAACCCAAACAACACCGTCACCACCAACATCATCCCTGCAAACGCAGAGGGCTCTTTCTCCTTCCTCTTCTTTTCCCTCTCCTTCTCTTTCTTCAACCCCTTTTCCAACTCATCCTTACTCTTCTGATCTCTTTTTTCCTTCGCCAACATATCAGGGTCTTCAACCTTTTTCTTTCCCAACCCAAACATAAACCTCCTTTGCCTCGCCGTAACTTCCACCAAGCAGGCCATACCTCGCACAAGCGTTAGCGAAGGCGGGCTACATTACCCTTTAAATTTATACTCACCTATCCTACCAAATTTTCTGCAACAAACACACTAACTTCTACCTCTGCTAGGTTATTTGAAGGGATTCAAATTTGTAACACCACTGACTCTAACTATCCCTTAGTTTCAGTTACAAATTTGTATAGCGAACCAAAGATAATCTCAAACGTCATTTGACTTACAGGTGAGCGTCCCTTCAAATAGCCTGGCTAAATTAGATTTTAAAAGCCCAGTCCCCAAGGCAGATTTGCCTGCCCGCCATAGCTTAAGCGAAGGAGGGCAATCTGCTCCTCAATTCCTTATCTCCCCAACTCTCCCCACAACCATCTCCACCACTTTATCAATCTCAATCCCAGTCGTGTCCAAGTGCCAAGCATCATCAACAACCTTAAGTGGATCAGTTGCTCTCTCTGAATCAACCCTATCTCGCTCCTCAATCTGCTTTCTCAACTCATCAATCGAAACCTCATCACCTTTTTCAACCAACTGCTGTTGCCTTCTCTTAGCCCTTTCTTCCATATTGGCATCCAAATAAATCTTTAACTGCGCATCTGGCAAGACTCTATACGTAATATCTCGCCCTTCCATCACCACATCTTGTTCACTGGCAATCTCTTGTTGTTTTTTGACCAACACATCCCTAACTTCAGGAATCTTGGCCACAATAAACACCCTTGTGCTCACGTCTTGTTCTCGTATTCTCCAAGACACATCTTCACCATCAATAAACAAACTAATCAACCTTCCATCATTTGTTTCACCTTCAGGTCTAGCCATTCCTATCTCAGAATTTGCCAATAAGCTTATCAACTGACTCACCTCGACTTCGTCAAACCCATCCAACTTCTCAAAGTCCAGCTCATTCCTCAGTGCAATCAAAGTAGCCACTCGATAAGTTGCTCCGGTATCAACATACAAAAAGCCCAGTTTATCAGCCACTTTTCGAGACACTGTGCCTTTACCAGCAGCCACTGGCCCATCGATTGCAATTTGAAAAGGTTTATTCATCTCTCAAAAATAACCTCCGTCTATAACGGAGTCTTGATAACCCCTCAATTTTACCACTCCAATACTAATCAATCACCCACATTCCCTGCAATCTTGTTTAACAACTAGCCCCAAAGACTTTCTAGTCATCCCGGTAACGACTCCGCCAGCTGGCTGAAGCCTTGCCCGGGATCTATGCAAATAACATCCAAACAATACAACCTTATACTTTGTTTTCAGGGAACAAAATTGGCAACACTCACCTCAGTCAGGTTATTTGAAGGGATTCAAATTTGTAACACCACTAACTCTAACTATCCCTTAGTTTCAGTTACAAATTTGTATAGCGAACCAAAGATAATCTCAAACGTCATTTGACTTACAGGTGAGCGTCCCTGAAAACAACGTAACCAAAATATGCATTTAAAAAATACTACCCTCTTACCTTCCCCACCTTCTCAACCACCTCATCAACCACATCTTCCAAACTCTTCCCTGTGGTATCCAAATGCCAAGCATCTTTTGCTGGCTTTAGTGGATCGACTTCACGATTCATTTCTCTATTATCCCGTTTCAATAAATCAGCCCTCACTTGTTTTCTGCTCACTCCAAACCCACTCTTTTTTAAAAACTCCCACTTCCTCTCCACTCTCTCATCCACTTTCGCATCCAAATAAATCTTCAACTGTGCCTTAGGCAACACTCTAAATCCAATATCTCTTCCTTCCATCACCACATCTTCACCTTCAGCAATATTTTGCTGCATCACCACCAAAGCTGCTCTCACTCCTGCATAAGTACTCACAATCGACGCCCCTTCAGCTATCAAACTTGTTCTTATTGTTCCACTCACATCTTCCTCATCCAACAATACGGTAACCAACCTCCCATCAGCCGACTCTTTCCCATTTGGTTTATCCAACTCCAAATCAAGTGTCGACATCAACTCCACCACACTCTCTTCATCTGCCCACTGAATACACTCCCTCATCGCCTTCAAAGCCACTGCCCGATACATCGCCCCAGTGTCAACGTACAACAACCCCAACTTCTTAGACACCATCTTAGCCACACTACTTTTACCAGCCGCCACCGGCCCATCTATCGCTATTTGAAAATGTTTTCCATTTTTACTCACCTAGATAACATATCTCTTCTTCACTCAACCTTCAAGCTACCATTTTTCTCTATCACTCTTTCTAGTTTAAGCCTCCACCAGTCCAAACTTGACAAAATCGCTAAAATATCCAAGCGATTTTGTCACCCTCCATAGTTTCCGAATGCGAAGCCGGCTTAATCGCCGAGCGAGCAAGTCGTGAAACGCAGGATGGGCTACGCCTCCACCGGTCCAAACTCCGGCTTCTTCGCCAACCACTCATTAATCTCATGTTCTTCCAACTGCCCCTCTCTTCCACCAATAAACCTTAGCTTCCCTGCCGCATTCACAGTGCCCCACTTAATCGCTTCCTTCACTCCCATTCCCTTCAAAATTGCTGCTGTAAACCCAGTTGCATAACTATCTCCACAACCAGTTCTCTCCACCACTTCAATATCATAAATATCCTGAAACCACACCCCATCTTTATCTCCAGCATGAGACCCAGCAGGCCCATCTGTTACGGCTACAATCTCAGCTCCAAGTTCCAAAAAGTCTCTTACCATCACCTCACACCCAGTTTCCCTTGGTTTTCCCAAAAGGTCCGCCGCCTCTTCACGATTCATCACCAAAAACCCACACTTTGGGATCAATTTTTTGTTGTAATCCAACCCCATTCTCAACTGATGAGATCCTGGTTGATAAGCCATTTTTGTTCCAGTTCTCTCAATATACTCCAAAATTTGATCATCCAACCCAGTCTGCTCATACCCATGCCCCACTGAAGTGTAATATATCCACCTTGCCGCCTCCATATCATCAGGCAACTTGTAATTCCACTGTGTGTGATACACCAAGATAGTCCTCTCAGCTCCCACATTTATCACCGTACTAAAATTAGATTTCTTTCCTTCTTCAACCACAAAATACTTATCAGATACCCCAATCCCTTTTAAAACTTCCATACTCTCTGCACTGTCAGCATCATCACCAAAGTGTGAATAATATGCCGTCTTCAAGCCCAATCTCGCCGAACCCCAGGCATTATTAGCCGCATTTCCCACTGCCGCTAATCTAGTCAATTTCTTCACCGGCAATTTTGTCCCAAAATCCATCACCAGATCTTCAATCCCATCTTTATTCTCATCCACAATCCTCACATCCGCCTTATCCAACTCCATAAATACATCAATCGTGTTATCTCCTATCGTTATCATATCTAGTTCCGGCATTTTTCCCTCACCTTGTTTATTTTTTAATCAAAAGTCATCCCTATCACAATAACTCACAACGCACCTTTCAATCAAGCCCACCAACAATTTTAGTTTACTCACCACCATTCAAATGTGTAAAATCTAAACAACATGAAAAGCATCTTGGTTGTCGAAGACGATAAAATTCTTGGTAAACAGATATCCAGCGCTATAGAAGCGTTTGGCTATCAAGTTTTTTGGGCCAGAAAACCAACACAAGTTGAAGAAGTTTTATCAACCCAGGAAATCTCCATGATTTTTCTAGATATTGATCTTAGTTCAGACAAAACTGGACACGATATATTAAAAGACTTAAGGAATAACACTCCCTACAAAAGCATTCCCATTGTCATGTTATCTAACCAAGGCGAAATGGAAGTTATTGACAAAGCCATGGAACTCGGTGCTACTGACTATGTCACCAAATCAATAGCAGATCTAGACAAACTGGAAAAAGTCATCCAAAAATACATTTAAAATACTTCTGTTAAAGCCTTCTTCACAATCCCAACCACCACACCTGGATCACTTATTTCACTTTTCAATAAATAGTACGCAGGTTGATTAACTGACATCCGCTTTACAATCTGATCATCAGCTTCTAAGTTTGTTAGCATTATCACAGTCACACTACTTCCCCAATCATCTCTTCGTAGTTCTCTCAATACTTCCAAACCATCTTTTTTAGGTAAACTAATGTCTAACAATATCAAGTCAGGATGTAACTCAAAAGCCCAACTCAAACCAGACTCTGAGTTATTAACAGCTTTAACTTGATAACCTGACTGCTCAAGTGCCTTCTTATACAAGCTTAACAAGCTTAAATCATCGTCAATAATCAAAACTAAACTCATCCTTCATCTCCTCTATTTATTGGTAATGATAAAACAAACTTACTTCCTTTTCCCTCTACAGAACTCTTTAATTGCAAATCACCTCCCATTTTCCTTGCCAATTCTCTAGAAACGTACAACCCCAAACCGGTTCCTTTTGCTTTACTTTTCTTATCACCACCTTGACCAAACTTTCTAAACAATTTTCCTTTATCTTGATTAGGTATACCCGAACCTGTATCGACTACCTCAATCTCAACCAGACCACCATTTAACTCACTTGAAACAGTTATGCTTCCTTCATCAGTAAACTTCAGAGCATTACTGATCAGGTTAGTCAAAATCCTTCTTACTTTTCTCTCGTCTGCTCTAACCATCACCTTTTTCAACACACTTGTCTTTAACTCCAAATCCATCTCATCCGCTAATGAATTCAAAGACGCTACCACTTGATCAACAACCTTCCTGATTTCAAACACACTCAAATCTAAATCAACTTCACCTGATTCCATCTTCGCTTCATCCAACAAGTCATCAACCATCCCACTCAATTGAGCCGCCGAAACATCAGCCGTTTCCAAAGATTTCTTTGTCTCCTTGTTCAAAGGACCCAACTTACCTTTGGTGGCCATCGACAAATATCCTCTTATCGCAGCCAAAGGAGTTCTCAAATCGTGGACAATTGCTGACATATCACCTAAACCTTCATTTTTACGCCAAAAATAACCCACCAAACCCAACACCCCCACCATTACAGATCCACCAATCAACCACCATCTCCATCTTGCATCTTTATATACAACAAATGCAGTCCAGTGGTTAGTTGAGACTACCAAATCTCCATTCACATTTCTAAAACACTCATCCTCTAAATCAAAACTATTCCAAAGATTTCTCTCACAACTGTTATCTAACTTAACAAGCTCATTTCCAACACAATAACCAGCAACACGGCCACCTTTACCCGAAAACACCATGTCAATCGGTTGGTTAAAAACTATTTTTCTATCATCTTTCCCTATTTTTAATCCAAATTCCAATTTATTTTCGTTTCCACACAATCCTCCACTTGGCACCAACTCTGGCCCCATAAAGGTTCCATCCCAAGGCTCCACTCCACCAACACTTGGTGAATAAATCACAGTTCCCTTGGGCAAAATAATCTCAACCATTTTTCCATTCACAGGCTTCACAAACTTCATCGACTCAACCAACTCCAACTCGGGACCAAAATCACCTTCCCGCAACAACTCTCCCATATTAAAAACCACCAAATTATCTCCTTCAGGGAAAATAATTTCCCAACCTTGAGGATTTCCGCTATTTGTCTCTGAGGTTATCACCACTTCCAAATCCTCATCAGGCAACACAATAATCCCATCTTCATACCGTCCTGTTTCCGGCAATACTTCACTCAAACTACTTACTCCCCCCCCACCAACACTAGATACCAAAGGTAACACTTGATCTTGAACTAACCCACTTGTCACAGGTAATCTTGTAGTTGTTCCACTACCATTGCTTGTCTGAGGAGCACTAGAGTTATTTGTTGTAGTAGTCGAAGTAGTCATGTTTTGAGTCTCAGAATTTGACTCACTTGGAGCTTGTCCAGTCGAGTCAAAAAAAATCACTTCTTCTATCGTACCGTCAGAATCAGGCAACCATTCCATTACTTCATTAGTTGTTTCTCTTGTAGTTCTACTCACTTCGCCAGTTAAAGGA
>CBDUQH010000019.1:0-14872 GCA_965369335.1 uncultured bacterium | reverse complement strand
GAGGGAGATCCTGGACTGGGTGAGGGCGATGGTAGTGGAGAAGGAGGAGGCGAGGTGGGTGGTTGTTGGGTTTCTTGGTCAATCTCTTCAGATTCTTCGATTAAGTTTTCAAGCCCGTTGGACAGAGTATTTGAGCCTTGAGAGTTAACGGTGATTGTCTTTGTACCAAAGTTGGTTTCAATTGTGATTTCTAAGTTGTGTTGATCAGAAAAATAGTCGGTGACTAAGTTTTCGAATTCATCCTGAGTGATGTTGTCCAGAAAATCAAAAATTTTTTCTGAGGAAAAAAGCTTGCGAGCGAGAAGCTTGTTTGGGTCATCGCAATATTTATTTACATAACCATTTCTTAGAACTTCTAAAGTACAACCATCGTCTAAGTCTTTTATCTTAATTTTTTTGATCGTGAAGGTCTGTTTGCCTAACTCTAACTGTCTAGTATCAGTTTGGGCATCGTCAGTTTGGGTAGTATAGAGCTGGTTAAAAGCTTGGGCCGAAAAAACTAAAGCAACTACAACAATGACTACTAAAATGACTCCCCCGCCAAGATAGACTAAATTAAAGCTTGAGTTTGTTTTTTCAGCCATAGATTTAGACTACCTTAGCCGAAGTGAGGATACAAGAGAGGCACAACAAACCCTGTTAAAGTCGGTTAACTAAAACAGGGTTTGAAGTTTAGATTATCTAGAAATCTGTATGACTTGTCCTGGGTTGAGTTCGCTACTGGCTGATGCCACAACTCTTCCATTTGGATCTAAATACATGGTGTAGTTAGTCACTGAGTCTGATCCGGTTGAAGGATCGTATGGGATAGCTGGTAAGTATGTTGGAACGAGATCTGTAGAAAGATCTAGTCCAGAAGTTCCCATTATTTGAGGAGTTGTAGTGATTCCAGTAGGCAAGTTACCATTGTTCTCGGCTGCGTATTGATAGACAGCGTTGGTAATGGCATAAAGGTCAGCTCGGCGTTGGGTGTCTCTAGCTGAGGCAAATTGCCTGGATGGGTTAACAGCAACGATAACCACAGCGGCTAAAATACCGATAACACCGATGACCACTAATAACTCAATCAGGGTGAACCCTTTCTGCAGGGCAGTCGTCAATTTATTTGACTTGTGCATTAAAGGTTCACCTCCTTTCCATAATGCTGTAATGTTTTATGCATAACTATATTGTTCACTCTAGCAGCCTTGTGATTGTGTTGTCAATGAAGTTTGTGTTTTTTAGTGTATTTGATATCGTTTGAATGGTATTGACTGTCTCATTGGGATTCAAAGGTGATGGTTTCATCCTGCAATAATTGCGAAGCCTGGTTGATAAGCCCTTCGTTAAGCAACTGGCTACTAGCACTTAGGTTATCTGCTCTATTTACTTGGTATATGGTGCTGAAGGAAAAAAACAGGCTGTAAAAGAAGAGGATTAAGGTAAAGCTGGATATGATTAATGATGTAATCTTTGCTGGATCAACGTTTAGAGTTGTTGGTAATTTTATCTCTTGGTTAAAATCGATAGCCATTTTGTTTACTCCTAGTTAAAAGGCTCTTGAATATAAACTTTGGCAGAAAGTCGATAGTCCCAAAGATTTGTGGATTCGTCTACCAAAGTAGCCTCGATGTTTACAATTTCTACAATGTAGGGTAATTTTTCGATTTTTTTGAGGAGTTCAGAAAAATTTGGTGTGTTGGTGGCGATTTTGATGAGAAAAGGAATGTATTTTTCACCTGTCTGACCAACAGGATTGTCAACGCTGAATTCAATTGATTTTGAACTAGAGTTTTCACTGGTTATGGTTTCGATGGCTTTGACAAAATCAACCATTCTGGGATCGTTGGGTAGGGCATTTATAATGGCGTCAATTTGGCCTTGATCTGTTTGAAAGAATTGGTGGGTTTCTTGTAGATCGGTATTGCTGGCCCTAACCGAGCCGATTTGTTGCCTGTTGATTTCGAGGCTGTTTAACCTTGCATTGGTGACAAAAAATAGGAGGGTAGTAGCTATAACTATGAGAAAACTGACAATGCCAGTGATAAGAACAAATCTGTTAATTTTTTTCCTGATTGCTTCAGGTGTGGGAATCTCTTTTTGGGTTTTGTCGTTTTTAAATGAGGCAGGTTGATTTGAGGGATTGGTGGGAGAACTTTGCTGTGTTTGTGAAGGAGGTTGTTGGACATTAGTTGGCTGATTGGGTTGGGGTGACGTTGGTTGATTGGCAGCTGGTTGGGATTGCGGAGTTGTTTGTGGTAAGTTGGCTTGTGTTTGGGTCATTGTGTTGAGGCAATTTTAGTTTTAATGGAAAAGTCTATGTCTGTGGGCTTTTCTAAAGATACTAGTGGGACTTGGACTTGCTCAAAGGTTTCAGAAGTTTCAAGTACCTGCCTAAATTCTAGTAGAGCAGGTCTATCTATGGCAAAGCCTATGATGGCAATTTCACTTTTTTCTTTGTCATAGGTGTAACTTTTGACATCTATTCCTGTAGGTGCGATTTCGAGAAGTTGTTCAATAGCTTCAACTGGAGTTGTTTTTCTGGGAAAGAGCTTGACGATGGCATTGCTGGCTTTATTTACTAGGCTGACAGTGGTGGCGTTGTAGGTTAAATCAGATCCTGCTACTTCTAGTTGGTTAAGTTCATTTTGCGCTTGGATACTTTGGAAAAGGACAAAAAAGAATGTGGCTGCTGTGATTGAAAGACTAAAAATTAAGAAGGTGAGAGATACCTGAATTTTTGTTTTGATGTCTTGATAGTTTCTAGTCGCTTTAAAGACTGCCTCTAGGCTATCAGGCAATAGGTTGATACCAAGGCCAGTCTTGGGAGCGTGAATGCTGGTATTGGCGACTGCAAAAGCTTGGTGCAGATGTGGAGGGACAGAAGGAATATTAACTAGTTCGACTTTTTGGTTGAGGTAACTGCCAAGCCAATTGGTTAATTCTTCTGAAGCACTATCCCCTGTTAAGAATATTTTAAGAGGTTCTGATGCCTGAGGCTTTTTTGATTGATGTAGATTGATAAGAGACTGGATTGATTGACTGGTAGTGTTTAGGGCTTGTTTGATTTCGTTTAGCTGTGAGCTGGTTTGGAATTGGTTTGTGATGGTTAAGGAAGAGAGGTGGTTTTCTACTAGAGATGAAGAGCTTCCCTGAGGATTGACCTCGACTAAAATTGCTGACTCGTTTTCTTTAATACTAAGAATTCTAGTTAAAGCAGAGGCAGATGGTTCGAAGCTAATTGGTTTTATATTTGCGTCGTCCATGACTTGGATGAGTTGATCCAGAGTTTTTTTGTGGACGGCGACAATGACGATGTTAAGGCATGTCTCTGTTTCTGAAATCAGTTTCCAGTCAAAGTAGATACTTTCTTTGGGGAGAGGGAAGATTTTTTCAATTTGCCAATTTAAAGCTTCACTAACTTCGCTGAGGGCCATTTTGGGGATAGAGTGAGATCTAGTGAAAGAATGAAATTCAGGAATACTGATGGCGGCGTAGTTGGATTTGAATCTACCAGAAGCCAGTAGTTGTTTGAGAGCTTGGGTTAGCTGGGCTTGATTAATAGAGCTGTGGGTGAAAGTCTCAGGTGGAAGTTTGACCTCAGCCTGGGCATTGATTTTTTTATCAGAGTTTACTGAGACGGCACGAACGGCAGTTTGACTGATAGAAACGCCAATGTAGTCTTTATTAAAAAATTTTTGGGGCAGTAATTTCATGTTGTTATGCTAGTGGGTGATGAGTACTTAAGTTTAACATCTCTGTGAATGGGTTACTATGAGTGAGAGAGAGTGTGGACATCGGTTTTTACTCTGGCTATGATGTATGTGTGAGTAATAAGGAAGGTGCGTTTTGGATATGAAAACAGACGGTTTTCAGTTAGTTTTAAAGAGTGAGTCAAAGGGTAGGCTTCAGTCAGGTTTTACTATGATTGAGATTGTGGTGAGTTCAATAACTTTGATGTTGTTTTTTGCGGCTTTAGTGGTGATTTTTGAGAACGTAATAGATTTGGCTGGCGAATCGAGAGTCAGAACAGTTGCAACTGCTTTGGGGGCTGAAAAATTGGAAGAGGTTAGAAATATGAGCTATGACGATGTAGGAACGCAAGGTGGTATCCCAAGTGGAACTATCCCCCAAGATGAGGTGGTGAATATTAACGGACAAGATTTTAATGTGAATACGACAGTGGTCTATGTCGATGATCCGTTTGATGGAGAGGCGCCGGACGATGTAATTCCTACTGATTACAAAAGAATTAGGATTGCTGTGTCATGGGGAGGAGCGTTTGCATCTAAGAATCCTGTAGTGATGGTTACTGATGCTGCACCTGATGGTTTGGAGATGGCTGAGGGAGGAGGAACTTTGATTGTTTATGTAATAAATGCGAGTGGAATTCCAGTTTCGGGAGCGACGGTTTCGGTGTATAACACAGATGTGGATCCTGATATTGATCTGGAAATAACCACCAATAGTAGTGGCAGGGTTGTTTTGCCTGGTTCTCCTGATTGTATTGATTGTTATCAGATCTCGGTAAATAAGACTGGTTATTCTAGTGATAGAACATATTCGACTAGTGAAGTAACAAACCCTTTGAAGCCACATGCTACTGTGATTGAAGGAGAAGTGACTCAGTTAACTTTGGCAATAGATGGTTTGGCAAGCATGAATGTGAATGTAACGGGTTCAAGAGAAGCGAACTACCCTCCATTTCAAGGTGTGGAGTTTACTTTGAGAGGAGCAAAGACGATAGGAACTAATGCTTTGGATGAGCCAGTTTATAAGTATGAACAAAATCATGTTTCAGGATTTGGTGGAATAATAAATATAAGCAACTTGGAATGGGATACATATGAAGTGTTTTTGCCGAGTGGTTCTAGTGTTGACCTGGCAGGGTCAACTCCAATTAGTCCGTTTTCATTAATACCTGGCCAAAATACTGGTTTTAACTTGGTGACATCGGCTTCGACACCCAATTCTTTGTTGACGATAGTCACAGATATATCTGAGGTACCGATAGCTAGTGGATCGATAGAGTTGAGTGGAAGTGGGTATCTAGCTACAAAATCTGCTGGTTTAGCAAGTCAGGGTGATTTTGGCCAAGCTTTTTTCTCTGGCTTGAATCCAGGTGTGTATTCGTTAAGAATAAATATTCCAGGTTATTTGGAAGCAACTTCGAGTGCCAATATTAGTGGTGATGAGATTGAACATCTGTATTTAGAAAGTGAGTAGTTAGATGAATAAGTTAAAAAAGTATATTAAGGCAACTAGAGTTGGTCAGGCTGGGGTGACTTTGATTGAGTTGCTGTTGGTGGTGTTTATCTTCGTAGTTTTTGTGACGGTGATGGCTGTGTTTTTTGATTATTTTTTTGATAGTTATTACTTTACGTTTGATCAAAACAGGACAATTGACGAAGTTAAAGTGAGTGTGGATAGGATGACAAGAGAAATTAGAGAGGCACAAACAAGCCAAGAAGGTGCTTATCCTTTGCAGGTGGCAGAAGATCAACAGATAGCTTTTTACTCTGACGTAGATAATGATGGTGAGGTTGAGTACGTTAGGTATTATTTAAATGGGACTAATTTGGAAAGAGGAATTATCGAACCTGGTGATCCACCTGATGTATATGACTCGGGAACAGAGGCGACAAGGATTATTAGTGAGTATGTTCAAAATGGGGCTAATGCTATTTTTTATTACTACAATGGGGATTGGCCGAGTGATCAAGTGAATAACCCACTTGCCCCAGCAACAAGATTGTTGGAGACTAGAATGGTGGAGGTAAATTTGATGATGAACACATCGCCTGAAAGCCAAAGTGATTTTGATATTTCAACTAGAGTGATGATTAGAAATTTGAAAACAAATTATTAAGTAAAAGAAACTACTGCGTTTGAGAAAGTGTATGAAAAAAGTAAGCCAATTCTTTCGGTCATTTGGGGATAGCTCTGGAAATATTTCAGTTTTTGTTTTAGTGATTGGAGTGGTTTTTTCATTGGTGATTGGTGGATTGGTGGTTTTTAGTGGTGTTGAGTATACCAATACGAGAAGATCGGAATCGTTTCATAATGCCTTGTCTATTGCTGAAGCCGGAGTAAATTATTATAGGTGGCATCTGGCGCATGAGCCTGATGATTATCAAGATGGTACAGGACAACCTGGCCCTTATGAACATGACTACAATGATCCAGAATCTGATGTTACGGGCAAGTTTAGTTTGGAAATAGTGCCCCCTGAAGAAGGTTCGGAAATAGTAACAATTAAGTCTACTGGATGGACTGATAGATTTCCTTTGGTGAGGAGGACAGTTACGGCTAGATATGGTCCAGAACCATTGACTAAATTTTCATTTCTACACAACAGTAACGTGTGGTTTGGTAGCGGTCTGACTGTATACGGAGAAGTGTTTAGCAACGGAGGGATTAGGTTTGATGGAGTAAACCAGTCGGTAGTGCAGTCGTCAAGAGACACATATACTTGTGGGAGTGAGACAGGATGCTCCCCAGCCCAAACGAGACCTGGAGTGTGGGGCGGTGGTGGACCAAGTGGGTTATGGGAATTTCCGGTACCACAATTTGACTTTGATGGAGTGGTTACTGACTTTAATGCAATGCGGGCTGCTGCCCAAGCTAATGGAGTTTATTTAGCTCCTTCCAGTAACTGGGGTTATCATATGGTATTTAGAAGTGACGGCACAGTCGATATTTATGAAGTGACTTCAGCTGGTAATAGAAGAGGGTGGTCAGTTGAGGAGGGTTGTGAGAATTTGTATCAGCGGATAATAAGTCAGAGTCTGATAGGTAGTTATGATCTAGATGATAACAAGATTATTTATGCTGAGGACACAGTATGGGTTGAGGGAGATGTCAGAGGAAACACGACTGTGGTAGCAGCACGACTGCCAGTTGGAACCTACACTACTGACATGTGGATAAATGATAATGTTGAGTACTCGACATTAGATGGTAGTGATAATTTGGGTTTGATTGCTCAGAATAACATTTACTATGCTAGAAATATTCCCAATGATTTTGTTATAAATGCAGCGATGATGGCACAAGCAGGTAGAATTATGAGACACTACTATAACTATTGTGAGTCCACTAGTTATGCAAGAAGAGATACTTTGACTATTTTTGGGAGTGTGATTAGTAATCAAAAGTCATATTGGAATTATTCAAATTATTCTGGTTTATTGTCTGGTTTTTACTACAGAGATATTACGTTTAATCAACAATCAGCAACATCTCCATCCCCCTATTTTCCTTCTACATCAAATGTGACGATATTGTCTTGGGAGGAAGAGTGATGCTAATATCAGGCTTAAATTTTAGTTGATGAAGGTTCTGGCGTGGTTGATAGCTTGGATGGAGTAGAAAGATATTTCAGGAGTTAGGGGCAAATTTTTGAGCTGTTTTTGATTGAACCAGCCAATTTGATGATGTTCGGCTTGATTTAGTGTAATTTTGGGAGTTGAGGAGGTGAGAAAATAGATAAGGCCAACGTGTTTGTGGTTTTGACTTATTTTGTGGATGTCGAGATAGTTGGGTTGGTATAAGGCTTTGGTACGGGTTGAGTCGATATTTGGTTTGGTTGAGAGGATGGTTAAGTCTGGTTGTGCTAAACCCGATTCTTCCTCAATTTCACGATAAAGGGCTTGGATAGGGTCTTCGTCTTTTTCTATATGTCCACCTAAAGGAAGCCACATGTCTGATTTGATGTGATGAATGAGTAAGACTTGGTCTTGATGGATAACAAAAGCGACGGCGACGAAATCGATTGGATTTTCAGATTTGGACATGAACAAATTATAACAAAGGCTAACGAGCTGCTTGGATGTTGTTGACTACAGAATAAATTGGAGTGATGACTGAGAGTACCATGACCCCGACACCGATACCTACGATAAGCATCAAAATTGGCTCCATAAGTTCGGTTGTCTTTTTGACAGAGTTTTCGACTTCTTCGGCATAAAATTCACCCAAATCCCCTAGTGTTTCATCTAAAGTACCTGATTTCTCACCAGAAGCAATCATTTGGGTTAATAAAGCAGGAAAGATTTTGTGGTTTTTGAAGGCTATGGCTACGGTTTGACCTTTGGTGACTTCTTCAACTATTGGTTTGGCTGAGTCTCTAAATTTTGCATATGAAAGGGATGAGAGGGATATTTCTAGGGCTTGGGTGATTGGGACACCACTAGCTAGCAGGGTTGAAAAAACGCGGCAAAATCTGGCAATGTCGATTTGTTTAATCAAGTTTTTGACGATGGGAATGGCCGTGAATACGTTCATAAACAATCTTTTACCAAATTTGGTTTGAAAAAAAATTATTAAAGTAACTACAATTGTTACCCCTCCAGCTATGAGGAGAAATTTAAATTGGTTTAGGTACAAAGTGACTTCAAAAAGAATTCTTGTTGGGGCGGCTAGAGGAAGTTTTAAGTTAAGAAATACCTGGCCAATTTGAGGAAGAACATAGAAAAACATAAGTAGACCTATGGCGATCATGGCTGTAAATACGACAGCGGGGTATAACAAGGCACCGCCAATTTTTTGTTTGAGGCTATGTTCGGCTCTAAGTTCGGCTTCGATTTGAGAAAATGCTTGGCCTAGTGTACCGCTGACTTCACCTGACTTGACAATAGTGATGAAAAAGTTATCGAAGATGTTGGGATAATTAACCATGATGCTAGAGAGATTTTGCCCGTGTTGGATGCCATAATTGAGATCGTTTAAGACCTTTTTAGTTGTGGGATGGGTGGCTTCTTCAGACAAAACATTCATGCTTTCTGTGATAGATAAGCCTGATTTAAGCATGGTAGAAACATATCTACAAAAGGTGATTTTTTCGATGATGGGAATAGTTTTTTTGGATTGGGTTTGAGACCCTAAAGCCTTTATTGAGACTGGTGTAAGGCCTTTTTTCTCCAACTCGGTGGCCACTTCATCTTTGGATGCGGCGCTGGCAGTGGCTTGGGTTACTTTGTTTTTGGAGTCGATGGCTTTGTAGGCGTAGAGGGGCATGATAAGGTAGAATTTCTAATTGATCTAATTGCACTAGTTCTTGCTTGCTTTGCTATGTGAAGCATTGCAGGCAGGCCTAAAAAATGTCTAAGTTCTAAACTGTCAATATTCCGAATAGATATTGGTGCTTGTGATTTTTTTAGACCAATTAGGTATTAGAATATCTTGTTATTTTTATTCTCGCATGACACGAAGGGCTTCTTCGATGGTGGTGATACCAGAAGCTGCTTTGTTGATGCCATCTTCTAGAAGTTTGTTCATGCCGTTTTTTACAGCAGCTGTTTCAATATCCTTGGCGTTGGCATTTTTGGTGATTAGGTTTCTGATTTCGTTATTAACTTCCATTATCTCGTAGATTCCGACACGACCTTTGTAGCCAGTCATACCACATTCTTGACATCCTTGACCTTTGTAGAAAGTTTCAACCTTGATAGGTGCACCTAGTGCTGTTTGGAGTGATTCTAGGATTTGTTGATCTGGGCTGTATTTGACAATACATGAGTTGCAGATTCTTCTAACAAGTCTTTGGGCGATAACTAGATTTAGTGTGGAGGCAACTAAAAAGCCTTCGACACCCATATCGATAAAACGCGGGACTGTTCCTGAGGCATTGTTGGTGTGGATGGTGGAGAGGACTAAGTGGCCTGTTAGAGCAGAGTGGATGGCGATTTCAGCAGTTTCAGCGTCACGGATCTCACCAAGCATGATGATGTTGGGATCGTGGCGAAGTAAGGCTCTTAACCCTGCGGCGAAAGTTAAGCCCGTTCCAGCATTAACTTGGACTTGGTTGACACGTCTGATGCCGTATTCGACTGGATCTTCGATAGTACAAATACTCACATCTGGTGTGTTGAGCATGTTTAAAACACTGTATAAAGTGGTGGTTTTACCTGATCCAGTTGGGCCAGTGACAAGAATCATTCCATGAGGCTTTTTGATATTGGTTTTGACTAGTTCTAAGTATTTGCCACTAAAACCCAACTCTTCTAGACTTAGAGGCCTGGCTGACTCGGCAAGAAGACGAAGGACGACATTTTCGCCAAAAAAGGATGGAATAATTGAGACACGCAAAGCCATAAAACTTTCTTCCATTTTGAATTTAAAACGCCCGTCCTGAGGCACACGGTGCTCGTCAATTTTTAGAGTTGAAAGAATTTTGATACGAGCAATGAGTGCGGAATGGATTTTTTTGGGGAGCTCGAGCATGTCTTTTAAGATACCGTCGATTCGGAATCTGACTAGTACACTATTCTCTAGAGTTTCGATGTGAATGTCTGATGCGCCTTCAGCAAAGGCATACTCCAACATGGTATCTAAAATTCTGGTGACTGGTAAATCAATGTTATCTTGGTCTTGATTTTTGGTGTCTTGAGTTTGAGCAACGTTCTCTTGGATTATCTTTTTAAATTCGGCTTTGATGTTCTTTTTATATTGACCTAGAGCTTGGGAAATACTTGATGGGGTGGTGTAGTAAGGGATAATTTCAAGTTTGGAGCTCCTTTTGGCAAACTCTAAAGCTTCGATGTCGTGAGGGTTCTCCATGGCTAGGAGTAGTTGATTTTCTTTGACAGAAAAAGGCACCATACGAAATGCTATAGCGGTTTTTTCGGGAATAAAGCTGAGAGCTTGAGGGTCAATAGTTTGGTTTTTGAGAGAGGTATAGGGAACTTGATAGTATTCGGCGACTAGCTTGCCAAGAGCCTCCTCGGTAATGAGGCCTCTAAACAAGAGGATATCTATGATGGGTTTTTGGAGGTCTTGAGAAGATTTGAGGGCGGCATCGTATTGCTCGGGAGTTATGTAACCTGAGTTAGTTAGAATTTGTTTGAGAGCATCGGGCAGAGACATGGATATATCTTAAGGTTTATTTAGATTAGGGGCAATAGAGATGAATGGTTTTGGGTTAAAATACGACTATGTGGTGGCTTATAGATAGAAGGTAACTTAGTGATTAATTATGGTTGATTTTAAAAAATACTTGGCAAATGAAAAGCGGATGATTGATGGAGTATTGGAAGATTATCTTGGTAAAGAACTGAATAGGGTAAAAGAGATCGACGATAGCTCGACAGAGATGATTGAGCTAATTAGGGATCAAGTATTGTGTGGTGGAAAAAGGGCAAGGCCGATGCTTGTGAATTTGGCTTACAGAATTGGTGGTGGGAGAGAATTTGAAAAGATAAAAGGAGTGTTGGTGTTTGCGGAGTTAATGCATAGTTATATTTTGGTTCATGATGATATCGCGGATCAAGATTTGCTTCGGTATGGGGGGGATACTTTAGAGGTAAAGTATGCAAATTTGTTCAAGGAAAGATTTGGAGGAGATAACCAACATTTTGGAAAGAGTTTAGCGATTGTTTGTGGTGACTATATGAATGCTTTAGCGCATAGGGCTTTGTTTGAAAGTGATTTAAGATCAGATGTGGTGGTAGAAGTTGGGGAAATTATGGAAGATGTTTTTTCAGATGTGGCTTTTGGATGGACGATTCATTTTTGGCAAAATTTTGAAGAGTTGAAAAAGGCTAATGTAGAGAAATACCTGAAAGGGCTGAGGTTGGTGAGCGCAAGGTATAGCTTTGAAGGCCCGTTGTTGATTGGAGCTAGATTGTGTGGATGTGGGGAAAAACTGACGAATAATTTGCGTAGTTATGGCACAAATGTGGGAGTGGCTTTTCAGTTACGGGATGATGTGTTGGGGGTGTTTGGTGAAAGTAGTAAAACAGGAAAGCCTGTAGGGAATGATATCCGAGAAGGTAAAAAGACAATATTGGTGTTAAAAGCGTATCAGAGCGCGAGCAAGAGTCAAAGGCAAGTATTGGAAAGATTGGTGGGGAAGAGAAATATTTCAAGTGAAGAAATTGATATAGTTCGAGAAATAATAGTGGATAAAGGAGCGTTAAAAGAGAGTGCAGATCTCGCTAAAAAACATGTATCCGAAGCTACTAAAGATTTGGAGAAAATTGAAAGTGAGGACAAAGATAGCTTGGTGAGATTAAAGGAGTTGGCAGAGTTTGTGGTTCAAAGGAGTTACTAGGATAGTTTGAGATAGGTTTGTCAGTTGATTTAAAAAAACTCATTAGTTTTACTATTTTAGAAGGTGATGAAGATAAGAGTTGCTAAGATAAAACAGTAGTAACTAAAGTAATGGAGTTTGGCTTTGTTGAGGACAATTTCTAAAAGCCTTAAAGCGAAGAGCCCACTTATGGCTGCTGAGATAAACCCGATGATGTAGGGAGTTGTGATTAACTGTTCGATTGTATCGATATCTTTTAGCTGGAGGACAAGAGCCCCTGAGATGGCTGGAATGGCAAGTACAAACGAAAAGTAAAAGGCTTGTTGTTTTTTTATTCCTTGATGGAGACCGGCTATGACTGTCGAGCCTGATCTAGAGATTCCTGGCATGATGGCCATAGCCTGAGCAAGGCCAATAATTAGGGTATTTTTGTGGTTTAGTTTAGAAGTTTTTTTGGGTGAATAAAATTTGGTACTTAAGAGTATTAGTCCTGTGAAAAAAAGACCTAAGCTGACTATAAAAAGAGAGCTAAAAATCGACTCCAAGTATGGTTCAATGATAAGACCGGCGATTATGGCAGGAACAGTGCCAAGAATGGTGAGTTTGATTAGTTGTGGAGAGATTTTTTTGAGTTTGGAAGAAAAGTAAAAAATGACAGCAATCAATGTTGCTATGTGGACAACTACATCAAAAAGGATAGGTGGTTGTTGAAGGTTGAATAGGTGTTGGAAGATTACTAAGTGTCCTGAACTAGAAACCGGAAGGAATTCGGTTAATCCCTGAACTATGCCGAGAATCAAGGCTTGGATGGGGGTCATTTAAGTTCTTTTTTGAGGTTTTTGTACCATTCTTCAAGTATTTTGGAGACTAAGTCTTTGGCGCCGAGTCCAAAAGCTAAGCCAAACCCAAGAGCTAACATGGCAACAAAACCGATGAACAAGGTGTTGATTAGAGTTTCTGCAATACCAAGTTCTGCAAACGCAGCTAAGATGGTGAAGACCATGACAATATAGCTACCTACTTTGCTGACTAACCTGCCCGTGCTGACACTAATGTGGGAGACTGAGCCTTTGATAAAGCTTTCAACCAAACCGGCGACTAGGGTTCCTACCATTAGTATTAAAGCGGCGGAGATGACGTTGGGGATGTATCCTAAGATACTTGAAAGGAAGTGTGAGACGGTGGTTAATCCTAGTAGATTAACTGCAGCAATAAAGAATATCAGAAGGACTAACCAACGGACTGTGTTGCCGATGGCGTATTCTATTTTGGTAGTAATTTCAGCTTTTTCCAAAAATTTTTCGACTGGCGAGTCTTTGAGGAACTTGCTGAGTTTGACTGATTCAAGAATTTTGATAACAATCCATCGAGCCCAACGGCCAACCACAGCGCCGACAAAGATGACTAGACCCGCGGCAATGAGGATAGGGATGTATGAGATAAGGTTTGTAAGTACGTTAGAGAATGCAATTAATAATGCATCCTGAACATTTTGAACTTCCATAGTGGAGCCTCCTTTAGCATATTATTGGGAACTTAAGGTGAAATGTCAACGTGTCATGGGTAAGTAGGCAATAGTGTGAAAGAGTATATATAAAGGACTTGACGCAAAAACCACCTTTGTTTAAAAAGGTGGTTTTATGTGCTGGAGATTGTAAGCCAGATTCTGTTGACCCAAAAAGGGCTTAGCAATCATCTATCTTTGCCCCTGCTTTGAACCTTGGGGAAGCGACCTTGTAACGGTTCTGTCGAGGGTTGCAGCTGGGAGGATTGCCTCTCGCTTGTAGCGAGATCCCCATAGGGGACGTTTCACCCTTCACTTCGCTCAGGGCGAGCCTGGCGAATAGAAGAATCGTCACTGTTGCTCTAACTGGCAGTTACCTGCTCTAGCTTGCGCTAGACACCTTGCTTCCTGCTGTCTGGACTTTCCTACCCGTACCAGACGGTACAGGTCGATTGCTGCCTCTCCAGTGTGAGTATTATATCAAAAATTATAGGTTATTTCCTGATTTTGGGAAGGATAAGTTGGGTGAAGATAACTTTGGAGACTAAATAAATTGGGACTGCCAAAACCGCTCCAGCAACTGATGCAAGTTGTAAACCAATGATGATAGAAAGGATGGTGACCAACGGGTGGATGCCAACGGCTGATTGCATGATTTTGGGCACAAAGAAGTTGTTTTCTACTTGCTGAACTAAGATGTAAAGTGCAGCAACAAAGAGGGCTACTAGTGGATTATGAGTAGCTATTAAGGCTACAAAGATGGCAGGAATTGCAGAAATTGTAGGTCCTATGTTGGGGATTATTTCTAAAAGCCCAGCAAGGATAGCTAAAGGTAGTGCAAATGGAATTTTCAGGAGGAGGAGTCCGAAGTAAGTTACCAAACCTACAAGAAACATGAGTGTGATCTGGCCTCTTACCCAGTTGCCAATTTGAGATTCAATTTGATCTATTATGGCTTGGACTTTTTTTTCTGAAGTTTCATTACCTAAAACCAAAACTAAGTATTTATGTAAATTTTTTCTTTCAATAAGTAGGTAGAAAGTGATGACTAAAAAAGTGAACAGAGCAATGAGTCCGGAAAATGTTGAGGTAATAATTCTGACGATTGGTGTTACTGATCCTAGTTGGTTGGTGAGGAGTTGGATGTTTTCTAGATTAACTTCTAAGAGTTTGATGTTTGAGGAGATGGCGTCGATGGGAAGCGTGTTGAGTAGGATGCTGGTTTGTTCAACTAAAGGAGGAACAATAGTACCAATACTTAAAACTACTAGGATTAAAAGAACAAAATAGACTAAAAGAATGCTGATGGGGCGTGGAATTTTAAACTTTTCTAGCTTGGTGATGGTGGGGTTGAGAGC
>CBDUQH010000018.1:0-14888 GCA_965369335.1 uncultured bacterium | reverse complement strand
TAATGAAGTTAAGGAAAAGATGGGCTTAAAATAATATTAATTATGTAAGCTAGTTTGTCATTCTGAGTGAAATGAAGAATCTAGCGAAAGCGAATTAACGTTACACTAGATCCTTCTCAGCCAAAGGCTGATCAGGATGACAAAGGTTGCTAGTTAGTGTTTTGTGGAACTAAAAAGAAGGAGGAGTTATGAAAGACAATATTGCTTATGATGATTTTGCTAAGTTGGATATTAGGATTGCCAAAATTGTGAAGGCAGAGGAAGTTGAGGGGGCGGATAAGTTGCTTAAATTAACTTTGGATGTGGGGGATTTGGGAGAGAGGACTGTGGCGGCAGGAATAAAAGCTTGGTATAAGCCTGAGGATTTGGAAGGTAAGTTAGTTCCCTATTTGGCAAACTTGGAGCCAAGGATGCTTCGAGGTGTTGAGAGTCAGGGGATGTTGGTGGCGGCTGGATCTGAAGAGGCGGTGCTGCTTCATCCTGATAAGGATTTGGAACCTGGAGAGATTGTAAGGTAGATAGAGTACAGGAAGTATGGAAAGTACAGAAGGTACAAGGAGTTAACTGACTTCCCTACTCTGGTTTTGGGAAAATAGATAAGGTACAATACCGGCTATGGCAGAAAATAAGAACTCAAAAAAATCGGTCAAAAGACCTCAACCAAAGAGATCAATGAAAAAGATGGAGTTTAGGTTTCATTTCAATATGAAGAGGGCTTTGTTGTGGTTGTTGGTGTTTTTGTTGTTTGTGCCTTTTTTGGTAAGTTTGTTCTCAGATTTATCTGGTAAAGAAGATTTGCCATTGTCGGCAGTGATTGCTGATGTTAAAGACGAAAAAGTGGAAAAGATTGAAGTGGTGGGAACGAATTTGAATGTTTACTATGTGGATAGAGACGAACCCGAGAGATCGAGAATTGAGGAAAGAGGGACATTGGCAGAAGTGTTGCAAAATGCAGGGATTGATTTGGCCAGTTTGGAGATTGATGTGGCTGATCAGTCTATGTCAGATTTGTGGATTGGGTTGTTGGGTACAGTGTTGCCTATTGTATTGATGGCAGTTTTCTTTTTGTTTTTACTTAGACAGGCTAGAGGGGGGCAAGATGGAATCATGGGATTTGGAAAAAGTAAGGCAAAGTTGTTTAGCAAAGGTAAACAAGATGTGAAGTTTAAAGATGTGGGCGGGGTTGATGAGGCCAAAAAAGAGTTGGAAGAAGTAGTGGACTTTTTGAAACATCCAAAGAAATACACTTCGATGGGAGCGAGAACTCCAAAAGGAGTATTGCTCGTGGGGCCTTCTGGAACAGGTAAAACTTTGTTGGCTAGAGCTGTGGCTGGAGAGGCAAATGTGCCATTTTTCTCGATGGCTGGAAGTGAGTTTATGGAGATGTTAGTAGGTGTTGGTGCTTCTAGAGTTCGAGATTTGTTTAATACAGCCAAGAAGCAGTCACCATCGATTATTTTTATAGATGAAATTGACGCGATTGGAAGGATGAGAGGTCATGGATCTCACGGTGGTCATGATGAGAGAGAACAGACTTTGAATCAGATATTGGTGGAAATGGATGGATTTACTCGAAATGATAATGTGGTGGTTTTGGCCGCTACAAATAGAGGTGATTTGCTGGATCCAGCTTTGACTAGACCTGGAAGGTTTGATCGAAGAGTACAAATAGGTTTGCCTGATATTGAGGAGAGAAAAAGGGTTTTGAAGATTCATGCTGAAGGTAAGCCGATTGAGAAAGGAATTAGTTGGGATCGGATGGCTAAGCGAACTGTTGGATTTTCTGGTGCTGATTTGGAGAATATGTTGAATGAGGCGGCTATTTTGGCTGCAAGGGATAATAGGACATCGATTACTTGGGATGATTTGGAAGAGGCGGCTTTGAAAGTTAAATTGGGTCCTTCTAAAAAGAGGCTATCTGATGAGTATGAGAGAAAAATGACAGCTTATCATGAAGCTGGACATGCATTGGTGGCTCACTTTTGTGAGCATGCTGATCCGGTGCATAGGATTAGTATCGTTTCTAGAGGTAAGGCTTTGGGTTACACAATGACTCCACCGACTCAAGATAAATACCAACAAACTAAGAGTGAGTTAATGGAAGATATGGCAGTAATGATGGGTGGTAGAGAAGCAGAAGACTTGATCTTTAACGAGTTGACTGCAGGTGCGAGTAGCGATATTTCGAGAGCTACTAGGATTGCTAGGGCGATGGTGGTTGATTTTGGAATGAGTAAGTTGGGACCAGTTTACTTGGGCCCTCAATATGATACTGATGATTATGGTAGAGCAATGTTTGAGCCAGCTAAAGTGAGTGATGCAGTGCAAGCGAAGATTGATAAGGAGATTGGTTTGTTTGTGGAGCAAGCTCGTAAAAAGGCTAGGGATGTGCTGGAGAAACACAAAAAGATTTTGGATAAGGTGAGTGATGCCTTGATGAAACAAGAGACGCTTGATGGGGATGAATTCGAAAAACTGGTGGGAGTGAAGAAGGCTAAGGTGGAGTTGAAGGTTTAGGTGTTTAGCTTGATGAATATTTGTTTGGTAGGAAGTTGTTTTCAACTTAGCTTTTAGGTCGCTTGCAAGAAAGTTTTAGGACTTTGATGTCCAAGTTTGGCTCGCTTATGATTTGTTTGAATTACTTGACTACTTTGGCACCAAAGTAGCAAAGTGGGCAACAAGGAACAAATTTTTTCATGACAAAGTTTCGTTTAAACTTTGCACGCAAGAACTCCTGCCAGGTTTGACTTGGCGCGTCGGACAGACTTGGTGCATTTTATTTGTTTTCACTCAACTTTATCTTGACCAAATTTGTATTGTTGCCATTAGCAAACTAGTGTCAGGCAGATGTGGGTAAAACTTTGTTGAGGAAGACTTATAAGTTTGGCTCCGCTTTGATTATATTGGTGGTCGAGTCTAACTTGATTTTTTGAAAGGTAATAGCAAAGTCTAACTTTGCTTTTTTTTTGGCAGTGGTAGAATGGCGGCATGGCTTCAAAGAAAAAGTTAGTTTTGGTTGATGGTCACGCTCAAATTTTTAGAGCTTTTTATGCGGTTCCTTATTTAACGGCTCCTGATGGGAGGATGACAAATGCGGTTTATGGTTTTACTTCTACCCTATTGTCTGTGATTGAAGATTTGGAGCCGGAATATATTGCTGTGGTGTTTGATAGCAAAGGGCCGACTCTGAGGAAGAAAGAGTTTGAGGCTTATAAAGCGCAAAGAAAAAAGCCACCTGAAGAGTTGATTGAACAGATACCTTTGGCTGAGAAGATGACTGATGCTTTAAACATTCCCAGATTTTCGATTCAAGGTTATGAGGGTGATGATTTGATTGGGACTTTGGCAAGGCAAGCTTGCCAGCTACAAGCTACAAGTAACAAGCAACAAGCTGACGAAATCGAAGTTATGATTGTGAGTGGTGACCTTGATCTGCTTCAGTTGGTGGAGGATGGGTGTGTGAGTTTGTATGTGCCAGGAACTAGACGTCGGCCGACGGTGATATATAACGAAGAGTTGGCTTTGGGTAAGGTGGGTGTGAGAGTAGATCAAGTGCCGGATTTGAAAGGTTTGGCTGGGGATGCGAGTGATAATATTCCGGGCGTTAAGGGTTTGGGGCCTAAGACGGCGGTGAAGCTTTTGAAAGAGTTTGGAACGGTGGAGAAGGTTTATGAGGAGATGGACAAACTAGAAGATTCAAAAGCACAAAAGAACAAAGGCTCAAAGGAAGTTGGAAAGGAGACTATAGATAAATTTAAGAAACGAGGGATTGGAAAAGCGATGGTGGAGAAGTTGTTTAGAGAACGAGAAATGGCGTTGAAAAGCAAGGAGTTGGCGACGATTATGAGAGATGCTCCAATTGAGTTGGATTTGGAAGCGTGTAAAGTGCATGGATACGATAAAGACAAGACTTTGGAGTTGTTTGATGATTTTGGATTTAAGAGTTTGAAGGATAGGTTGCCAAAGGACGAGTTTGAGGTGTCGGTACAAGATGCACTTTTTTGAATATACTAATTTGTACTAATTATTTTCTAATAGATTCGAATCATGAGTTCGAAACTTGGACTTATTTTTCCTGAACTTAGTTACAAGGTAGTTGGTGCTTGTATGAAAGTACATAATAGTTTGGGAGCAAGTCTTTTAGAAAAATACTACCAATGTGCATTGGCCAAAGAGTTTAGGAATAGTGAAATTCAATTCACAAGAGAAGTTCCTGTCGAGTTAACTTATGGGGAAGAATCTATTGGTAGGTACTTTATAGATTTCGTTGTTGAGGATAAAATTATCCTTGAGTTGAAAGCTCAAAAAGAGAGAAGGTCAAGTTTCAACAAACAAGTTTTAGCTTACTTAAGACAATTGAATTTACCTTTGGGAATAGTGGTTAATTTCCGTACTGATTCGTTAAAGCCGACTAGAGTGGTAAACTCTGAGTGGCTTGGATTTAAAGATTCGAATAAATTGGATAATAATTAGAAAGATTAGAATATTATGCGTGTTGCTTTGGTTCACGACTATTTGAATGAATTTGGAGGAGCGGAAAGGGTTTTGTTGGCTCTTTCTGAGATTTGGCCGGAGGCACCGATTTATACGGCTTTTTACAAGGAAGGCTCCCCTGCTTATGAGAGGTTTAAAGATAAGGATGTGAGGCCGAGTTGGGTGCAAAAAATTCCTGGGTTTGTGGACAAGCTTCACTCCCCTTTTCGGTTTTTGGCACCCTATATTTGGGAGAGTTTTGATTTTGATGAGTATGATGTGGTGATTACGTCGGCTAGTTGGTATATCACAAAAGGGGTGATTACCCGACCTGAGGCATTAAACATTTGTTATTGTCATACGCCACCGAGGTATTTGTATGGTTATCCAACTTCGATTGAGTGGCAGAAGTATTGGGCAGTGAGGCAGTATGCTCGGATCGTGAATCACTATATGCGGCAGTATGATTATTTGTCTGCACAGAGAGTGGATTATTTTGTGACTAATTCGGAGAATACAAAAAGACGGATTGAGAAGTTTTATAGAAGAGATGCTGAGGTGATTTATCCGCCGGTGGAGATACAAAGCACAAAGGCTCAAAAGAACAAAAGCTCAAAGGATAAGGATTATTATTTGGTGATTTCGAGGATAGTGGGAGGAAAGGGTTTGAAGTTGGCGGTGGAGGCAGCGAATAAGCTACGTGTACCTTTGAAAGTGGTGGGAGCTTCGGCTGGTTGGGGAAAAGAGATGGAGAAGTTGAAGGAAGCAGCTGGAGGGACGGTGGAGTTTTTGGGGTATGTGGATGATGATGAATTGGCACGATTGTATGCGGGAGCTAGGGCTTTTTTGGTGTTGGCTGAAGATGAGGATTTTGGAATCACCCCTGTAGAAGCCCAGATGGCAGGGACGCCAGTGGTGGCTTACCGAGGGGGAGGGTATTTGGAGACGGTAATTGAGGGAAAGACGGGGGTGTTTTTTGATGAGCTCAAAGGTGAGAGTGTGGCTGGGGCGATTGAGAAGTTGGAGAAGAATAGGAAGAAGTTTAAGAGTAATGTGATTAAGAGGCATGCGAAGAAGTTTTCTAAGGAGAGGTTTGAGAAGGAGATGTTGGCTTTTGTTGAAAGCAAAGTGAAGGAAAAAAAATAATGTGTTGATTTCAGGGGCCTGTCAACCTTTTCTCCCAAAAAGTGCATCGACAAGCTGCTGTACTTTTTGGAGTCCCTCTAAGGTTGCCACCCTGAAATCTGGATGAAAGGAAGGTTTATGCCTGAGTTGCCTGAAGTTGAAACTATTAGAAGACAGTTGGATGAGGTGTTGGTGGGGCGGACGATTGTATCGGTGGAGGTGAGAAGGGAGAAGAGCTGGAGCGGCAAGATTGATAAAGTGGTGGGGAGAAAGATTTTGGGAGTGGAGAGGAAGGCGAAGGTGTTGTTTATAGCTACAGGCAACAAGCTACAGGCAACAAGCTATTTGATGGTTCATTTGAAGATGACAGGGCAACTTATCTTTGAAGAAAATGATCAAATTTCAAGTAACAAGTCTCAAACAAATTCTAAAGTACGAATGTCAAATTTCAAAAAGACTAGAGTTGCTGGGGGGCACCCTACTGCATCTTGGGTTAACAGTTTGCCAGATAAACATACACGAGTGGTGATTGGGTTGGACAAGGGGACTTTGTATTTTAATGATCAAAGAGTGTTTGGGTGGGTGAGAGTGATGACTAATGAACAAGTAGAGAAGATAACAAGTAAAATGCCACCAGATGTTATTGATCGAAAGATGGGACAAGACTTGTTTTATTCAATTTTGCAGAGAAGCCAGCGAGCGGTGAAGTTGGTGGTGATGGATTCGCAAAAGATTGGTGGAGTGGGGAATATTTATGTGTGTGATGGGTTGTTTGACGCAGGGATTGATCCGAGAAGGTCGGCTGTTAGTTTGAGTCGAGTTGAGAGTGATCGGTTGTTGAAGTCTTTAAAAAAGGTTGTCAATTTGGGGATAAAGTTGGGTGGGGCTACTGCGAGTGATGAGAAGTATGTGCAAGCTAGTGGGTTGGGTGGGAAGTATCAGGAAAAGTTTTTGACTTATGAGCGAGAAGGTGAGAAGTGTAAAAGGAAAGGTTGTGGGGGAGTGGTGAGTAAGTTTAAGTTGGGTGGAAGAGGAACTTATTGGTGTGAGGTGTGTCAGGTTTGATTATCCTATAGTGCTAATGTATAATTCGTCTTCCTTTGTTGGAAACGGGCTGTAAGGAGTGCGGGGCACTTTTTACAATCCGTTTCTAAACAATATGGAGTTAGCACAATGAACATAAAAGTTAATCTTCACAATAGCCATGTCGTTGAGTCAAGCGATGGGTCATATTGGGTGTCGGCTGGAGATCGTCCTTTGAGAGTGTTTCATCGAAGGGATAATGTGGTTGAGTTTGACATAATGATCCCTGCTGGCGGGATCATCCAAATACAGTGTGAAAGTGGTTTCGATATCGTCGATTATGGTACTTTTTTTCAATTTGATCCAACTGAAAGTTATCCTGATCATATGGTTTACTTGAATGTTGGTGAAGATGCCGTACATGCATATCAAGTAGAAAATGATGCGAATGACGATACCGAAGTTGCAGCCGCTGTGGGAGATGGAATATATGATTGGACGTATATTAGCCTAGTTAGGCAGATTGTGAAGTAATAAATTGTGCTTGGGCACACTGGTAAAAACTAGTGTGCCTGTTTTTTTGCTCAACCTTATCATGAGTAAATTGTTGTTGCCAAGACGTGATGATTGTTGGTCAGACAAATATTGCCTAAAAACTTTGTTGTTACCCCTATTTATTTTTAGCGGTGGTAGAATCGAGAGAATATGATGTTGTCTCGATTGTCATTGATTCATTTTCGTAACCACAGAGAGCTTTTGGTGGATTTTGATTCCAAGACAACTGTGATTTTGGGGCAGAATGCAGCTGGCAAAACAAATGTTTTGGAAGCGATTTATTTGTTGGCGATGGGGGCTAGTTTTCGAGATGGAAAAATTGAGGAGATGGTGAACTGGAATGCTGAGGTGGGGCATGTCTCAGCTTTGCTGAGAAAGGAGATCCTTCGGCAGTCTGGCTCGTCACATCTCGCCAGATCTGCTCAGGATGACAAGATCGATCTTAAGAGTTTATCGAGCTTGTCAAATAAGGGGCAAGAAGAAATACAGCTGAGGGTGACGGTTACTAGAGGTATGGTTCAGGGAAAAAGAGTGTCAAAAAGGAGGTTGTTTGTGAATGGTGTGGGTAGGAGTCGGGCAAAGTTTGTGGGGAATTTGATATGTGTGGTGTTTCGACCTGAGGACTTGAGGATTGTGGAGGGAAGTCCAGGGAGGAGAAGAAAGTTTTTGGATGAGGTGTTGAGCCAGGTTGATGGCGAGTATGTGAGATGTTTGAGTGCATATAATCGAGCTTTGGTGAGACGGAATAAGATTTTGCAGATGATTAGGGAAGGCAAAACTCAAAGATCGGCGCTGTATTTTTGGGATCAGACTGTGATTAAGAATGGAGAATATGTGCAGAGAGCTAGAAGAGAGATGTGTCAGATTTTTAATGATCAATCTTCAATGATCAACGAAATTTTTATGAAAGATTTGATGATTGAGTATGATGATTCGGTGATGAGTGAGAAGAGGTTGAAGCAATACGAAATGCAAGAAGTGGCGGCGGGGCATACTTTGGTGGGGCCCCATCGAGATGATTTTCGAATTGTTAGTGGTGACGAAGAAACGGTGGGAAGAGAAGGAAGAGATTTGGCTGTTTATGGTTCGAGAGGAGAGCAGAGGTTGGGTGTGTTGTGGTTGAAGTTGAAGGCTTTGGATTTTATGGAGAGAAAAGTGGGTGAGAGACCAATGCTACTTTTGGATGATATTTTTAGTGAGTTGGATCATGAACACAGGGAGTTGGTGTTTGGACTTTTGGGCAAGCAACAGACGGTGGTGAGTAGTGCGGATAGGCACTATGTGGAGGGAATTGAGGGGAAGGTTGTGGAAATTGGAGGAACAAAAGCCCAAAAGCACAAAGGTTCAAAGGGCTGAGATACGATAGGTGGGTGACAGAGCCAAGATGGAAACACAATAGAGATACAGTTGAAATAAAGTGGAAATTGGTTGGTGCTGTTACTTTTTGATACCTTCAATTAGCATTTTGTAGAGGCTGGGGCCGAGTTCAACTGAAGTGTCTGAGATGCATTCTTCGTTGACGCAAGAAGTGGTGGTTTTGATTTGAGGGGTGGGAATAACTAGGGTGATGGCAGCGAGAGTGAAAAGGATGAGCAAGAGTTTCATGAGAAGAGTATACAGAAGTACAAAAGGTACGAGAAGTATGGAAGGTATGACTTGACGTGAGGAATGGGACACATCGGAACTCTGTAATAAGTACAGAATCAGTAGAGTTCCGATGTGGTTTTTTAGGACTTCGTTACTTCAGCTTAGGGTTTGGTTTTCTTTTTGAGGTTGCGTGGTAGCTTGGTGCCATCATTCGGATGGCCACTACATACTCCTTTTGGTTGGTTGGGTGGTCGTTTGACCGTCCGTGGAGGTTGAGCTGAAGTGTTTGGTTGTCCCTTAGCCATTGTTTTGCCCCTTTGGGTGATGGCTAGAATAAGATTTGAGTATTATAGGCCTATAAATTGTTTGTTTCAAGGGTGTGTTAAACTTTGAGGATGAAAGAGTTTGATGCGAGTGATTTGAAGAGTTTGTATCGACCACCTAAAGATTCTCATAAAGGGCAAAACGGGAAGGTATTGGTGATTGGTGGGTCAGAATTGTTTCATGCGAGTATATTTTGGTGTGCAGATGTGGCGAGTCGAGTGGTCGATTTGGTGCATTTTTGCTCGCCTGCGAATGAAAATAATGAAGTGGTGAGGAAGAGATTAAAAGAAGGCTTTTGGAATGGGATTGTGGTGGATTGGAGTGATGTTGAAAATTACATTGAAGAAGATGATGTGGTGGTGATTGGTCCTGGAATGCCAAGAGATGATGGACTAGGCAAGGGTGAACGACCAACTGGAGAGATCGTGAATGAGTTGTTGAAGAAGTATCCAGATAAAAAGTGGGTAGTTGATGGGGGGGCGTTGCAGGAGTGTAGTGTGGGGTTGTTGAGTGAGAGGATGGTGCTGACTCCTCACATTGGGGAGTTTAAAAGGATTTTGGATAAATTTGAAAACTCAAAACTCAAAACCAAAAACCAAAGCTTAAATCTAAAATCTTTTGAGAGTCTTTTAGAGTCAAAAGACTTTGAAGGAGTAGCGGCTTTTGTGAGAGATTTTTCGAAAGTGTTTGGTGGAGTGGTATTGTTGAAAGGAGTTGAGGGTAAAGATGTGGTTTGCAGAGGGGAAGATCGTTTTGTGATTAGAGGAGGAAATGAAGGTTTGACTAAAGGTGGGACTGGAGATATTTTGGCGGGATTGACCGGTGCGTTTTATGCGAAGAGTGATGGACTGTTTTCAGCTGCAGCGGCAAGTTTTGTGTTGAAGAGGGCAGCAGATAGTTTGTATGCGAGAGTTGGGGTTAACTATAACAGTAGTGATTTGGTGAATGAGATACCGAGAGTGATGAGTATATTAATGAATGAATAATATTTACAACATAATTTCCAGGCCGCTCGCAAGTAAGTATGCGGACTCTTTTAGTTTTGGTGTGGCTCGCTAAGGATTTGACTGACCAAGTGTTTGGAAATTTGTGGATGTCTTCAGTGTCAGCCAAATGTTGCCTGGAAATCATGTTGCTGGGAGAGGTTTTTCACTGATCTATTATTTTGACCAGATTATTGTTGTTGCTTTGAAAGCAAGATTGGGCGATATGCTTGAAAAGCAAGTATTGATTGCTGCAGTGAGTGCGGGGATAATGTGGTTATGTTTGAACCGAGGTATGTGATTACCCACCAGATGCTTAAGTATATAGGGATGATTGAAGCCTGTCGCGAGGTGGTGGAGCATGCGGCGTTGGTGCCAGCTTGGGAAGCTAAGTTTAGGAAAGATGCTTTGGTTCGGGCTGTGCATCACGGGACACATATTGAAGGTAATGAGTTGTCAAAAAGTCAGGCTGAGAAGCTGGTGATTGTGGATGGAGATAGAGCTGAGACTGTGGCTGAGCGGGCTGGGGTGATGGGGAGAGATAGGGATATTCAGGAGGTGATTAATTACAGATCGGTGTTGGAGTGGATTGATAAGTGGGGGATTAAATTAGAAAAACCGGTTAATTATTCTGAAGAAGTGTTTAAAAAATTGCATAAGATGACTGTAGAGAGATTGTTGCCATTGGATCAAGCGGGGGAGTATAGACAAGTGCAAGTGGCGATTAAAAATAGCCGGACTGGCGAAGTTACGTTTATGCCACCCCCTGCAGTGGAAGTGCCTTTTTTGATGGAGGAGTTTTTTGGGTGGTTAAATAGTGATAGTGGTAGGGCTCATCACAGTGTGATTAGAGCTGGGGTGACTCATTATGAGTTGGTGAGAATTCATCCATTTACAGATGGAAATGGTAGGGCAGCTAGGGCAATGGCAACTTTGGTGTTGTATGGTGAAAATTATGACGTGAAGAGATTTTTTTCGTTGGAAGAGTATTTTGATAGTAATGCGGGGGAGTATTACAAAGCTTTGGGGAGTGTGGGGGTAGGAGAATCGATGGATTTAACTTTGTGGTTGGAGTATTTTACGATGGGGTTGGCGAGAGAGCTGGTGAGGATAAAAGAACAAGTGCTTAAACTGTCTCGAGATATGAAGTTGAAGGCCAATTTGGGTCAGCAAGTGGCTTTGAGTGAGAGGCAGATTACTTTGATTGAAGCTTTGACTGCTCAGGGGAGGTTGACTACTCCAGAGGCTAATGAGTTGTTGCCACAGGTGTCTCCAGATACGGTGCTACGTGATTTTAAAGACTTGATTGAAAAAGGAGTAGTGGTGAAAAAAGGAAGGACGAAGGGTGCTTATTATGAGCTGAAGGAATAGAGGTATGGGAAGCACAGAAACACAAAGGCACAAAAGAACAAAGGGATAGAGGTTTAGAAGCATAAAAGCGTAAAGGAAATTGAAAGTACGCTAAGTATGGAAGTACAAAGGCTCAAAAGTGCAAAGGCACTTGAAAGTACGAAAGGTATGGAAAGTACAGGAAGTACAGAAGCTCCCGGCAGAGGCGGGCAGGCAAAGGCTTAGAAGCTTAAAGGCGTAAAGGAAATTGAAAGTACGCTAAGTATGGAAGCCCAAAGGCTCAAAAGCACAAAAGAACAAAGGCACAAAATGTTGAAGAAGAAATAGAGTGGTATTGATTGATAGGTGTGGTAAAGTTGTTTTATGAAATTTAGTGAATTGGCTGTTTATTTTGATAAGCTTGAGGGGATTTCGTCGCGGAATGAGATGACTGAAGTGTTGGCGGAGTTGTTAAAGAAATCAGGTGAGGACGAGATTGGGGTTGTAATTAATATTAGTCTAGGGCAGTTGAGGCCGAAGTTTGATAAGTTGGAGTTTAATGTTGCGGAGCGAATGATTTTAAAAACGATTGGGTTGGCGTTTGGTATTGAAGAAGCCGAGGTGAAGAAGCAGTATAAAGAATTGGGAGACGTGGGGGACTTGGTTTTTAAAATTAAAGCTACAAGTGACAAGCTACAGGCTACAAGCCTGAATGTATTGGATGTTTATCAAAGGCTAGAGGAAATTGCTGAAGATTCTGGTGAGGGAAGTCAGGAGAGGAAGGTGAATGGGTTGGTGGAGTTGTTAAAAGAATTGGATGGAGTGAGTGGGAAGTATGTAGTGAGGATGGTGGTGGGGAAGCTGCGGCTTGGATTTAGTGATATGACTATATTGGATGCTTTGAGTTGGATGGAGACAGGAGATAAGAGAAAAAGGAAAAGTTTGGAAAATGGGTTTCAGTTGTATCCGGATATTGCCAAAATTGGGCAGATGGCGAAAGAGTTTGGAGCGGATAAAGTTGAAGAAAAGATAAATGTTGAGATTGGAGTGCCGGTGATTCCGGCATTGGCACAAAGGTTAAAAACGGCAGATGAGATGTTGAAGAAGATGGGTGAAAAGGTGGCGGTGGAGGGGAAGTATGATGGGACGAGGGTGCAGATTCACTATAGAAGGCACAAAGGCACAAAGGCTCAAAAGCACAAAAGTGATGATTGGGAGGTGAGGACGTTTACGAGGAATTTGGATGTTACGACGCATATGTTTCCAGAACTTAAAGATATGGCTGAGTTTGTGAAAGCAGATGAGTTGATTTTGGATTGCGAGGCAATGGGCTATGACAAAAAGACTGGGGCTTTGAAGACTTTTCAAGAGACTATTCAACGGAAAAGAAAACACGGAGTGAGTGAAAAGGCTGAGGAGATCCCGTTGAAGTTTTTTGTGTTTGATGTTTTGTTCAAAGATGGAGAGTCTTTGGTGAAGAAGCCTTTTTATGAGAGGAGAAAGATGTTGGAGGAGAGTGTGGTGAATGGGGATTTGTTTGAGTTGTCGGAGATGTTGGAAACGGGGAGTGCGGATGAGGTGAGGGCTTTTCATGCTGAACAGTTGGTGGCAGGGTTGGAAGGAGCCATGGTGAAAAAATGGGATGGAGTTTACAATCCGGGAAGGAAAGGTTGGACTTGGGTGAAGTTTAAAGAGGCAGAAGATTCGGCGGCGAAGTTATCTGATACTGTGGATGCGGTGGTGATGGGGCTATATTCTGGAAAAGGAAAAAGGACTGCTTTTGGGGTGGGGGCGTTTTTGATTGGGATTAGGGCTGATGAGGTGACTATAAAAGAACAAAAGCGCAAAGGCACAAAAGTACAAAAGCCTTTTGAAGAAGGGATGGTTTATTCGATATCAAAAGTGGGGACTGGATTGAGTGACGAGCAGTGGAGAGAACTGAAAGCAAGAAGCGCGAAATACGAAATTCGAAACCGACCGAAGGAATATGCTGAGGTGGATAAAAACCTTGTGCCAGATGTGTGGTTGGATTCTGGTTTGATAGTGGAGATTGCAGCCGATGAAGTGACTAAGTCTCCACTGCATTCGGCTGGATGGGCATTGAGGTTTCCTCGACTGGTGAAGTTTAGGGATGATAAAGATGTGGAACAAGTGACGAGTATTGGGGAGTTGGAGAAGATGGTGTGAGGGAACAGTTCGTTTTAAAGTTGATGTCTGTGATTTAGTAGGAAAAACGTGAATTTGATAAAAGGTTTTTTTAACATAGTTTCCAGGCCGTTCGCGTGGAAGTTGGTCGCCTTTGAGGTTTAGTCTTGGCTCACTAAGGATTTGTCTGGCAGTGTCTCTGGTTTTGGTTGAAGGTGTTAAGTGCCAGACAAATGTTGCCTGGAAACTATGTTAAAGGGAGAATATGATGGTGAGTTAAATTTTGGGGCGAGATTTGGTAGTATAAATAAGTGAAGAGTTTACCAGTAACTGATTTTTCCAAAGGGCTAAGTATTTCAGAGGCTAAAAGTCGGCTGAAAAGGTTTGGGATGAATGAGTTTGAAGAGCGAAGAGAATTTAGTAGTTTGGATTTATTGGTGTCTCAGTTTAAATCTCCGCTTATTTACGTGTTGTTCTTGGCTGGTATTGCGACTGTTTTTTTACGAGAGTGGGTCGAAGCAAGCGTGATTTTTATGGTGGTAGTGGTAAATGCTTTGCTTGGTTTTTGGCAGGAGAGAAAGGCTGCGAGGTCTTTGGAGGCTTTGAAAAATTATTTGAAGCCCAAAGTGATTGTGAGAAGAGAAGGTAAGAGGATGGAGGTGCTGATGAAAGAAATTGTACCTGGGGATGTGTGTTATTTAGATACCGGAGGAAGTGTGCCTGCTGATGGAGTAGTGTTGGAGAGTGAGTTGATGGTGGTAAATGAAGCCATTTTGACTGGTGAAAGTCGCCCGGTGAGTAAAAGCGTGATGGAGGGTGTGAGTAAAAAGAGTTTTGATATGTTGATTCCTCCTGCAGCTCAAGATAAAGGAGCGGTGAATTTTGTATACATGGGTACAAGTGTAAGTTCAGGTTTGGGTGAGATGTTGGTGGTTAGAACTGGTAATGAAACTGAAATGGGTAAGATAGCTAAGAGCTTGGTGATGGCTGAAGAAGAAGCCACACCTTTGCAAATTAAGTTAGATAAGTTGGCTCGGGTGTTGATGTATGTGGTGGTGACGATTACTGGGGCAATTATGGCGATTGGTTTGTGGAGAGGTGAGGAGTTGGTGGAGATGTTTGAGATGGCAATTGCGGTGGCTGTAGCGGTAATTCCTGAGGGTTTGGCAGTGTCAATGACAGAGATTTTGGCACTGGGGATGCATAGGATTGTGAGAAAGAAAGCCTTGGTGAGATAGTTGGGGGCGGAAGAGACTTTGGGAAATGAGTGTGTGATTTGTGTGGAGAAGACTGGAACTGTGGCTGCGGGGGGTCAACATCGGGATGGGGTTCGATGTCCAAATC
>CBDUQH010000017.1:0-15263 GCA_965369335.1 uncultured bacterium | reverse complement strand
ACCATAGACAGCAATATCAAAACAGGTCATAATCTTACTAGTCTTAAAGAATCTCTTGACTTCGTCATATCAACTCTCTAAGATCATAAAACGTATGAAATTATATGATAATTAAATAAGTAATTAATTTTGGAGTCATTATGTCCAACGTTCCATCACACATTTTTAGAGGTTACGATCTTAGAGGGCTTGGTGACACCGAACTCACCAACGAAAATGTCGACGCCATTGCCAGAGCCTATGCCACTTTCCTTTCTTATCGAAGAATTAACGAAGTAGTCCTAGGTTACGACAATCGCCTCACAAGCGAGCGAATCAAAAACCAAGTAATCGAAAGCCTAATTGACTCTGGTATCAATGTCGTCGAAATAGGCCTCTCTCTTACTCAAATTGTCTATTACGCCCACTATCACTTCCGCTCCAAAGGTGGAATCATGGTCACTGCTTCTCATAATCCCAAAGAATACAACGGTCTCAAAATGGGTGTTGGCTTCTCAGACACACTCATTACCGAAGAAATTCAACAACTCAGAGAGATTGCTCAATCCGGAGACTTTGTCAAAACCGACCAAAAAGGCACCCATCGCCAGGAGGATATCTTCGAAGCCTACAAAAATGACCTTCTCAAAAGAGTCCAAATCAACAAAAAATTTAGAGTGGTTGTCGACTCTTGTAACGGTGCTACCGGTAAATTTTTGCCCGAAATACTAAGATCTGCTGGCTGTGAAGTCATTGAACAAAATACCGAACTAGACGGAAACTTCCCCAGTGGTACAGCAGACCCAACAGAATCTGAAGTTTTAGAAAGACTTGCTCAAGGTGTCAAAAAAGCCCAAGCAGACCTTGGGTTTGCTTATGACGCCGACGGCGATCGCATCGGTATCGTCGACGAAAAAGGTCGAGTTATTTGGAACGACGTCCTAGTCGCCCTTTTAGCCAGAGACATCATTGACCACCTTCCAGGAGCCCCAATCATCTACAACACTCTTTGTTCCAAAGCAGTGGATGATGTTATCAATAGCGCTGGAGGTAAACCTGTTATCTGGAAAACTGGGCACTCTTTCATCAAAGCCAAAGTAAAAGAAGAAAGAGCTCCTTTTGGAGGCGAACTTTCAGGCCATTTCTTCTTTATGGACAATTTCTACGGTCACGACGATGGGGCTTTCACTTCACTTAGACTACTAAGCTACCTCGAGCACTCCAACCAATCTTTAGCTGAGGCTCTCGATTCAATTCCCCAATACGTCTCCAGCCCAGAAATTAAGTTTGGTCTAGCCGACGATATCAAGTTCGAATTCGTCCAAAACGTAATTGGCGGTGACCTCAAAGCACTCTACCCCGACGCCAAATACATCGAAATAGACGGAGTCAGAATGGATACCAAAGAGGAAATGGCCATTGTTAGAGCCAGCCAAAACGGCCCTTACATCACCGTTAAATTCGAAGGCAAAACCCAAGAGCAGTACGATAAACTCAAACACCAAATTAAAGAAATTCTTACCAAACACCCCGAAGTTGACTTCAGCTCTGGCGTTAACACCCATGCCCTCGATTAAAACTTTGTAAAGGCCATTTCATCACTATGTTGCCTAACGACTTACACAAGTTTGCCCAACAAACAGCTATCAAAGCAGGTAAATATTTGGCAGATAACCAACATCGAGTCACTGTAGTCAAAAACAAAGTTCTTGAAGATTTTGTCACAAACGTCGATTTTGAAACTCAAAAATTAGTTCTTACAGAGATTAAAAAAGCTTTTCCTGATCATGGGATCATTGCTGAAGAAAACAACATTAAGACAATTCAAGAGTATACCTGGATAGTAGATCCACTAGACGGAACCAAATATTACTCAAAAGGTATCACTGAATATAGTACTCTTATTGCATTGTTTAAAAACCAACAACCATATCTTGGTGTAGTTTATAGCCCAAGCGAGAAGTCCATCTACCAAGGCCTAGTTGGTGAGGGAGCAACATTTAACAATTCTCCAATTAGTATTTCCAAACAAAACAACCTCAAAAAGTCCACCATATACGCAACACTTCCCAACATTAGCATGTCTTCAAACCAATTCAAACAAACTCAAAAAGGTATCCAAAAATTATTTTCCAACTCATACAGAGTTCGTTATCTAGCCAGTGTCAGTTTAGCCATATCTTGGGTAGCGCACGGGGCTTTTGAAGCATTTGTTAACATCCCTGGAGATGAAAACATCTGGGATGTAGCTGCTGGATTTAGCATTCTGGCGTCTGCTGGTGGCAAAATCACCGACCTTTCAGGCCACCCTATTGTGAATTTTGATTTAAGCAAAGGCATCATTGCCTCAAACGGCTATATACATGATGAATTAGTTAGTTTACTTAATTCCAAATGACAATTAAGCCTTACCTCATCGTCCCCAACCTTATCGAACAACCCACCTGGGGGGGTGACTACATAGCAGATCTCAAAAACCTTCAAGATGACCAAATCGTCGACCTCAAAATTGGCCAAAGTTACGAACTTTACCAAAACACCAATCTGTCTTCAAAAAAATCCACCGCCAAAGATCCATCCATCGAACTAGCCGACCCCAAAGACCCCACTCAAACCCAACAATCGTTTCAAAACGACCAAATCATCAACATCAATCAACTCATCCAAATCGACCCAAAAAAAGTCCTCGGCACCAAAGCCCAAAAACTCCACGGCAACCAAATAGGCACTTTAATCAAACTCACCCAAGCCAAGGGTAACTCCTACCAACTTCATGTCAAAAAACCAGTAGGGAATTGGCTCCCCAAACCAGAGTCTTGGTACTACTTTGAACCTGGCTTGGTAACACTTGGCCTCAATCTTAAAACCAAATTAAAAGACTACCAAAAAGCCTGTCAACTTATCGATCAAGAAGCCAGAATCATCAGCAACAAAATCACCCAACAAAAACTCTCTGTAGAAGCAGGGGAAGAACAACTTCAAAAACTTATAAAAAAACTTGACCCCTCCCAGTACGTCAACACTTTATCGGTTGCCAAAGGCTCTGCCATCGACCTATCAGCCTGTGGTATTCATCACTCTTGGGAAGAAGACCCCAACACCAATCCCCACGGTAACATTGTCTACGAAGTCCAACAAAACGTTTATGATCCAGTTTCAACCATCAGAAGCTTCGACAAAGGCAAAATCAAAAACGACGGCACCATCCGAGAACTCCAAATCGAAGACTACTTCAAACACATTGACACTTCAGAAACAGCCAACAATCCTCAAACACATTTCACTGCCAAAAAGGTTCTCAAACACACTTCCACCCACACCATTCGCCAAATATTCGACACTTCCAACTACAAACTCCAAGAAATTACCTTCACCAAACCCATCTCCAACCAATACACCACAACCACAGACTCCTACCACCACCTCTTCGTCCGCCGCGGCTGCATACAACTCCTCACCCAAGATCAAACCTGGACTATCACCCAAGGGTTCTCCGTCTTTATCCCCGCCAACACTGACACCTATACTCTAAAGCCATTTAAATCCAAACACCCCAAAGTCCTCAAAACCTACCTGTAAGCTTTTGAACTTTTGTACCTTCGTGCTTTTGCTCCTATTATCCTCTCTCTTCTAGCCAAACCCCTCTTAACTAAGGTAACATAAGACTGTTCACTGATTACTGAGACTATTTCTTATGTCTGCCCCATATATATATCCTTTTAACCAAATTCACCCAGAAGACAAAGATATTCTTGGCGACCTTGCCGTAAACCTCTCAGAAGCCAAAAGATCTTCCTTTCCCATTACCAAAGGCTTTTGTATCAGCCCACAAGCTTATCTCGACACACTCAATCAAGCAGGTTTATTCCAAACCATCGAATCAAAACTCACAGATATAAATCCTTTAGACAACAAAGCCTTAATCAAAAAATCATCTCAAGTAAGGCGCTTAATTAAATCAGCATCCATTCCCCAGGAAATAACCAAAACCATTGCTAAACTCTATGCTTCTCAACTAAATAACCAGCACTTAATTCTCCAAGCCCAACTCATTGACCCATACTCGCAGAATTTCCTCCTACCTATATCTGCGCCTAAATACACCAAAGGCGACGCCAACTTGATCAACCTCGTCAGGCAAATTTGGGCAAACACTTTCACTTCTCAACAAATCCTCTTTAACTTAAGACACGGACTTTCTCATCTCCAGCTATCTCCTTCAATAACGGTTCAAATTATGCCTCAACCATTGTGTTCAGGTACTCTGCTTACTCAAGACCATACTCAACAGCAAAATAATTTAATTAACATCGATGCTACCTGGGGTTTGTATACCTCAGATTTAACCCCTGACCACTACCAAATAGAAAAACAAACCCTCAAGATCCACTACTCACAAATCAACGTTCAACAAACTCAATTCACTCTAGCATCTCACCAACATAAAGCCTCCAAGGTTCCTAAGAAGATACATGCCCAGCCCAAACTCAACTCCACACAACTCAAACAACTAACCCAATTAGCACTCAGCTTATCAAAACACTTTCTTTATCCTCAAAAAATAAATTGGCTCTATCACCAAAATAAATTCTATTTTACTTCTATCACCAATCTCCACTCACACGCCATCACCTCAAAAGAAACTACCGTCACTTCAAATCAGCATCTACTTTATTCTGCGACCCCCACCTCTCCTGGTATTGCTTCAGGTAAAATTTTTATCCTCAAACAATATGAAGATGTCCACAAACTGCCTCCCAACAGAATCATAGTTGCCAAAAACCTAAGTAGTCAGCTCCTCTCCGCCATCAAAGCAGCCAAAGGGGTCATTACCGAGACGGGTAGCCCGGTCTCATTAGCCGCCATAACCTCTAGAGAATTATCTATTCCTTGTGTTGTCAACTACCCCAAAGCTACCAAGCTCTTAAAAGATAATCAAACCATCACTCTAAACGGGACCACAGGGGACATTTTTGACGGCAACATCCACCAATTCAATCCAACATCCAAACCCAAAACAGCCCAATATCCAACCAAAACTGCTACAAGTATCCTCTTAAACCTTAAAGATTTTTCAAGACCACTTTATCACAGCCGCTTAAATTCCCAGGGGGTTGGACGAGTCTCCTTCGACTCAATTATTTTTGACCTCAACCACCACCCAAAACACTTAATAAGCAAAAACAGACTTCAACTCCTTAACACTTTTACAGACAATCTCACCAAACTTAGCCAAAGCTTTGGATACAGACCAATCCACTTATCACTTCTAGACCTTACTTCACACCAATACCAACAACTCACCCATAGCCACTTATACGAACAAATAGAGTTCAACCACTTGCTCGGATTTAGAGGCTTGCAACGAATCCTCAAAGACCATCAACTCTTAGATATCCAACTCCAATCAATCCTCCAAGCTCGGAAAAACGGTGCCAAAAATATCCACTTAAATATCCCTTTCATCCGATCAGTTAAAGAACTCAGCCAAATAAAAAAACACATTACCAGTACTGGCCTTATTCGATCTGACAATTTCCATATTTGGGCCAATTTAGAAGTCCCTTCCAACGCCGACATGATCGAAAAGATTTCTCTTGTCGGTATAAGTGGAATCAACATTAATCTTGACTCCTTAGCCATGTTTATTCTTGGCATAGACCCGCACCAAGAAGAAAACTATTCCCAGATTGACACCCACAACCCTACTTTTACAAACCTACTCACTAGCATCATCTCTCGTGCCCAACAAACGAAACTACCCACCAATGTCTACGGACATCTTCTAGGCATAAAGACCCACCTAGTTGAAATTTGTGTCGAACAAGGTGTCAACAACATCACAGTTTCACCAGAGCAACTGGTCCAAACCAAAGAACTTGTTTCCTTCACTGAACACCGTCTTATAAAAAAAACAAAGTCCAAGTAACTCTTTATTCTTTCCTAAATATTCATTATCCTTAATACTAATGCCCACGATAAAAAATATCTTCACCAATCAAATCCTTGATTCTAGAGGAATCCCCACTGTTGAAGCCACCATTGAGATAGACACTGGACATCAGTTCACCAGCTCTGTCCCAGCTGGAACATCTACTGGTAAATACGAGGCGGTCGAACTAAGAGACGGAAACAATGCCCGCTATTTTGGCATGGAGGTTTCCAAAGCCATTGAAAACATCAACACAATTATCACTCCCAAACTCATCGGTATGAACCCCTCCAAACAAACCGAAATTGACAAAGTCCTAATCCAACTAGATGCAACTCCGAACAAATCCAAACTTGGAGCTAATGCTCTTCTACCAATATCTCAAGCAGCTTGTAAAGCAGGTGCCTCCATTTACAACCTTCATCTATTTGACTATATCGGCAAAAAATACGGCCTTGTTCAAAATGGTTACTCAATATCTGTTCCTACTTTCAACATGATCAATGGCGGCAAACACGGCGCCGGAAACTTGGACTTTCAAGAATTTTTAATTATTCCCACTTCAACAAAGGACTATCCTGAATCAATCAGATTAGCTGTCGAAATCTATCACAGTCTCGAGCAAGCCCTTATGCAAATGAATGCCATTCATTCAGTAGGTATAGAAGGTGGCTTTGCCCCCAATCTTTTCACTAACAAAGACGCTCTAGAAATTATCATCGAATCAATTCGCCGAACCGATTACATTTTTGGCAAAGACGTCTTCCTCGGTCTAGACGTAGCAGCTTCACATTTCTACGCCGAAGGCAGATACAAAATAAAAGACAGACCCAAGCCATTAACTCCAGACGAGTTCATTGACTACTTCAAAGAATTAAACGGCAATATAAACCTATTTTCTCTTGAAGATGGGTTTATTGAGGATGACTGGAAATCTTGGACTAGAGTTACCAACGAAATTTCTGACAACACTTTAATTGTCGCTGACGATCTAGTTGCCACCAACAAAGAGCGCATGCAAAGAGCTATCAATGACAAAGCTTGCACCGCAGTTTTGGTCAAGCCAAACCAAATTGGTACAGTAACTGAAACCGTTGAAGTCATCAAAATGGCTAAGGAATCAAAAATAGAAGTCATCATTTCCCATCGATCTGGCGAAACCAACGATACTTTTATTGCTGACTTTGCTATCGGCATGGGCGCTGGGTACACCAAATTTGGCGCTCCCAATAGGGGAGAAAGAACTTGTAAATACAATAGAATGCTTAAGATTCACAAATTAATTACTCCAAATCAACAAACCTCACAACAACAGCCACAAACTCCAACTTCCAATCAATCCCCTCAAAAACCACCCGACACGCCACCTCAAACATCACAACCCGCGTCCCAACAAACTCCACCTATCCAGGTACCAACGGTCCAGTAATCTTCACCACTGTTGACAAATGTATGATAATTTCATATATTTGACATCAATATGGGTTTTTCCAAACCAATCATTTTCACACAAGCTCTTGCTACACATTCTATCTTCTCAAACAAAATTATCTCTCTTTTAAATAAGACAAATCACTAATCAGTTTAACCAATCATGAGGTCAAGAATCACCATCACTATCTCCCAAGATCTGCTCTCTAAACTAGATAATACAATTGATGGTAAAACCATCCGCAATCGCTCACAGGCTATTGAATCAGTAGTCAGCCAAGTGCTCAAACCCACTGTCAACACCGCAGTAATTCTTGCTGCGGGAGCCTTGGTCAAGCGCCCCAACCAAGCCAAAAAGATTCCCATTAGCCTTCTACCCATAAACACAACACCACTTATTGATCTTACTCTTAAACATCTTAAAAAACACCATTTTCAAAAAATTATTATCTGTCTCAATAAAGACAGTTCAGCCATAATTGACCATTGTGGTGATGGTCAAAAATATGGGTTAGAAATTACTTACTCTGTTGAATCCAAACCACTTGGAACTGGTGGTGCCCTTAAAAAAGCTCAAAAGTTAATCCCTCTACAAAAGCCGTTTTTACTCCTTCACGGTGATATTCTCACCAACATCAACCTCACTGAACTCATAAGTTTTTATACCGAACAAGGCAAAAAAGCCACCATTGCCATCAAGCCCAGGCCAGGCAGAACATCTTATGGCCAAATTTTTCTTCAAGGTAGCAAAATAATAGATTTTAAAAGTCCTAAAATAGCTCCAGAAATAAGTTTAATCAACACCGGCATCTATCTTTTTGATCATTCGTCACTTCAACTGTTACCCTCAAAATCTACTTTTAAGCTCGAAGACACGGTTATCCCAAAACTAATCAAACAGGGCCAACTTACAGGATATCCATTCCAAGGAGTCTGGCATGATATTTCTTCCCCAGAGGACTACCACCAAGCAAGTCTCAATTGGGAAAAAAGCTAAACTAGTTTAATTTTTGGACTAAATAACCATGTCACCAGAAGATTTTCACAAACTTTCACAACAATACTATGACCAGCTATACACCCTATATATAGATCTCGATACTTCTTCACTACCGGATCATACTAATCAAAATGATACTAATCTTATTCCAGAAGCTTTACTTGATCCAGAATTACCTGATCAAGCCAATGTGTTTTGTTTACACAACAGATGCACTACACTTCTTGAGTACCCAGGATTGATACAAGATCCTGATTTTAGAGACTTTCTCAGCCTTATTCAAAAAAACTGCGAAACCGCATATCCTATTCTCCAACCTATCACCAGCTTACCAATACTAGTATTCGTTTAACTTCTCACTAAAACACCCAGTTTAGTAGCTGGTTTCAGCCTATTTCACAGCCCTCTTCTGTGATACTCTATTATCAATTAGCAATAAAACGAACCAATATCATGAAAACTCTTAGAGAAATAATCCACGAAGCCGAAGAAAAAAAAGTAGCCATTGGCCACTTTAACATAAGTAACATAGAAGGTTTTTGGGGTATCTTTGACGCAGCCAAAGCTCTAGATGTACCTATAGTTATCGGAGTTTCTGAAGGCGAAAGAGATTTTGTTGGGGTACGTCAAACAGTTGCCATTGTAAAAAGCGTACGCGAACAATACAACTATCCCATCTATGTCAACGCCGACCACACATATTCTCTGGATAGAATCAAAGAAGCTGTTGAGGCAGGGTTCGATAGCGTTATTTTCGATGGTGCCAAACTATCCATGGAAGAAAACACTGCCAAAACCAAAGAGGCAGTCGATTATGTCAAATCTGTTAACCCTGATATTTTAGTAGAGGCAGAAGTAGGTTATATCGGCACCTCTTCCAAAATGCTAGATGAAGTGCCAGAAGGTGTCGCCGACGAGAGTACTATGCCCAAAGGCGAAGAAGTCAAAAAATTTGTTACAGAAACAGGGGCTGACTTGATATCTCCCGCAGTTGGCAACATTCACGGTATGCTCAAAAACGCCAAAAACCCAGAATTAAACATCCCCAAAATCAAAGAGATTCGAGAAGTTGGAGGGGTTCCTCTTGTCCTCCACGGCGGTTCAGGTATTAGCGATGACAACTTCAAAGAAGCCATTGCCGCAGGTATCAGTATGGTACACATCAACACCGAAATCAGAAAAGCTTGGAGAGAAGCAACCGCTGAATTTCTAAATCAAAACCCCGACGAAGTTGCACCATACAAAATCATGAAACCAGCCAAAGATGCAGTCCAAGTGGTTGTCGCTGACAAGTTAAAACTCTTTAACGGGATGTAGTAATCACTCATCAAACACTGTAATTACAGACATTAACTTCAGAGACAATCCGGTCAATCGAAAATTACTACTTTGAAGAATACCTGATTTGTCTCCCAAAGTACGCCCTGTAACTAATCCGTTTTCAATCAATAAGTCGTCTCTTGTGACTACTAATTCACAAACTTCCTGATCACTCCAACCACTCTTCCCTGAACTTTCACATTAGTTGCATAAATTGGCCGCATAGTTGCGTTAGCTGGTTCGAGCCTTACCCGAGTGGCTTCTCGATAAAATCTCTTCAAAGTCGCCAGGCCATTCTCCAACAAAGCCACTACAATATCTCCATCTCTAGCTTCATCTTGTTCAGCAATCACCACAAAATCTCCATCCAAGATTCCATCTTCAATCATCGAGTCGCCTTTTACTTGAAGCACAAAAGATCTTTTTTTACCACTCACCATCGAAGGTGAAACAGTTAAAGTAGCATCTGGATCAGTCATTGGTTCAATTGGCTTACCAGCCGCGATAAAACCCATAATTGGCAACTCAATGCCTTCCAATGCACTGCCTATTTTTCTATCAATCAACTCTATTCCTCTTACCGCTCCTTCGTATTTTTTAACCACCCTCTTTTTTACTAAAGCATTAATATGTTCATGAACCGTCGCCAAAGAAGACACTCCCAAACAATCAGCAATCTCTTTTAGGGTAGGGGAGTAGCCATGTTTTTGGGTATACTGAGCAATATAATCCACAATCTGTCGTTGCCTTTTATACAGGGTAACTGGCATTTTATCCTCCTTTTGGTTCCCTCATCCCAAAACTCAATTCGGGCTAGAAAACTGCAAATAATTTTCTTTAATATTTAGGGCTTGACCCAAAACTTAAACTAACTTTACACTAACAATACCCTTACAATACCCAAACCTAATCGCCCCGTCAACCCAATCTTAATATATCAAAATAAAACTTAAACACAACCACTCCTACCCAAACAAAAACTTGATTTCAATATCAGTAAAAGCATGATTGCTTTTTTGCATAGTTGCTGTTACAGTTATCTGATAAACTTGTAACAAAAACGTCTATGAATCACCCTCATCATTTATTTACTGCTCTTGAAATTGAAGAAGTATTTGGGAAAAAATACTTTTACAGGCAGAAGGTATATAGATATGCAGAATCAGGGAAACTTCACAGATTTCAACTAAAAGGAAAAACTTGTTTTATGGGCAGCCATGTTTTAAAAATTTTCCTAAAAGACCTAGAGACCAAAATAGAAAAGAAATTTCCCGAAATTGATTTACAAAAACTACGTATCTTTTATGACACTATCAACGGCAAGCGGATAGTAATAGACGGGATCCTCGACAGGCATATCGCTGCAAATACAGATGATGAAACAGAGGAAGACCTGCTTCTTAAACTTGGACATGTTATGGAATGGCTAAGTTCCAACGAAAAAGCTTTACTCACTCAGACCAGCGACTATGTACACGAGACTGCTATTGAAGAATACGAAACAAACCCGCTAACAGAAACACTTCCGGAAGAAGTAGCTTGGATGAAGGTAGACAAAGGGGAACTTATAGGGGTAAAGATAAGGAGTGGAATACTTGTAAGCCTTCCTTCTATTGCAAGATTTGTAGGAATAAGACCAGACGATCTCAGTGAATGGATCTCAGGAACAACATTTTTCGAGTCTGTACTGAGTGTACATCACAAGCAAATCGATAAACCGGAAATTTCCGGTTTATGGAAAAGAGGGATGCATAGGGCACATATACCTTTTCTTCCTTTTGAAAACGTTCCAGAGTTTATTGTCGCCTTCAGACAAAGTGGGCGCAACATCTTTTACCCCGAAAAGGCAGAAATGCTATATCAAATGTCAAAAGAAACGTTAGAGCTAGTTGGAATTGCTATAAGTGGTGATAAAAATCAAGCTGCAAAGATAATGGACGACATTAGTAGAAAAATGGGGATTAAAGCAGCTGATGAAATTGTTGATTTGTTTAAACAATATGAAACCAGAGAATTTCAAGTTGAAACGAACAGAAGATTTAGAGGTAAGGTAAAAGAGGTTGGAGAAAATTATCCGTACATCATTGGAAAAATGACTTTTGGAATTACCGGGAAATACCCAAAACGTTGGCAAATGCTTGGTGAAATGAGGGCTCTCCCAAAAAGTATTACAAAGTCGGGAAGAGAAGTTATGAGAAAGCTTTCTCCCTCGGACAGCGTTGGGTTAACTTTTGGCGAAAAACAGTACACAAATGAGCCAGATGTTGAAGAGGCAATTGTGACGGGTAAACAGGCCAAAGAATTTCACCAAAGACTAAAAAGGTTTGGACTTTTAGAAAATGGCGAAAGTAAAAAACTCGACAGTTCAACAGCGAAAGAGTAAATCATTAATCCTAAGTAATAATTATCCATGTCCTTTATCCTCAAATCACCATTTAAACCCACCGGCGATCAACCCCAAGCCATCGACAAACTCACCAAAGGTGTAACCAATGGTACCCCACACCAAACTCTTCTTGGCGTCACTGGCTCAGGCAAGACCTTTACCATGGCTAATGTCATCAAAAACACCAACTTACCAACCTTAATCATCTCCCACAACAAAACCTTAGCTGCTCAGTTATACCAAGAATTTAGAGACTTCTTTCCAGGCAACGCAGTATCGTATTTTGTTTCCTACTACGACTACTACCAACCCGAAGCCTACATTCCCACCACCGACACCTACATCGAAAAAACCACTGAGATCAATGATGAAATCGACAAACTCCGCCTCTCCACCACCACCAACCTCCTCACTAGACCCGACGTCATAGTAGTAGCCTCAGTCTCTTGTATCTATAACCTTGGTTCACCAGTTGAGTATGGCAAGTTCATCCTAAAAATCACCCAAGGCCAAATAATTGATCGTCAAGATCTCTTCACCAGACTAATTGATCTACAATACGACCGCTCAGACACCGACCTTCACCGTGGCTCATTTAGAGTCAAAGGTGACAATCTCCAACTTTGGCCTGCTTACGAAGACTATGCCCTTAGAATCAATCTGTTAGAAAACAAAATTGACCAAATCACCCCAATCGACCCAGTCTCAGGCAAAGCCCTTTCCAAAGATGATCTCATCAAACACCAACTAGTCATCCCAGACAACACTAACCAATCACACCTTTTAAACACTAAACGCTATATCATCTATCCAGCCAAACACAACATCACCGATCCCAACTCTCAAAAGGATGCTTTCAAACAAATCAATCAAGATCTTCAACAACAAATCAAATACTTCAAAGATCAAGGCCGTCTTGTCGAAGCCCATCGCATTGAACAAAAAGTCACCTACGATCTAGACATGATTCAAGAATTTGGCTTTGTTAATGGTATTGAAAATTACTCTCGCTATTTTGACGGCCGCAAGCCAGGACAGCCACCATATTCATTAATCGACTACTTCCACCACAACGCCAAAATATTTAACAAACCAGGATTTTTGACCATCATCGACGAATCACATATCACCATTCCACAAATAAGAGGTATGTTCAACGGCGACCAAGCTCGCAAAAAAACCCTTATCGATTTTGGCTTTCGCTTGCCCGCAGCTATCGACAACCGACCACTAAAATTTGACGAGTTCCAAAGACTCATGTTACAAACCGTTTATGTTTCAGCCACTCCTAAAGAGTGGGAAATTTCTCAATCTCAAGGCCAAGTCATCGAACAAGTGATTCGCCCCACAGGCCTAATTGATCCAGAAATTGAAATCAGACCCAGCCAAGATCAAATTCCCAACTTAGTCAAAGAAATCCTAAAACGAGTCAAAATTGGCCAAAGGACTCTGGTTACTACGCTCACAAAACGCATGGCAGAAGACTTAACCGAATACCTAAACGACGAATCCAAAGTCACTAAACTTTTTGAAGACACCACTCAACTAGTCACTCTTCCCAAAGTAGCCTATCTCCACTCAGACATCGAAACCCTTGATCGCTCAGAAATCCTTGACGATCTTCGCCTGGGCAAATACGACGTCTTAATCGGTATTAACCTTTTGCGAGAAGGTCTAGACCTACCCGAAGTTAGTTTAGTTGCCATTTTAGACGCCGATAAAGAAGGCTTTCTCAGATCAGCTACTTCACTTATTCAAACCATGGGCCGCGCAGCCAGGCACCAAGACGGGCTGGCCATTCTCTACGCCGACAAAACCACCAAATCCATGCAAATTGCCATCGATGAAGTTAACCGCCGTCGAGATATCCAAGCCCAATACAATCTAGACAACAACATCACCCCACAAACCATCAACAAACCAATTAGAAAAGTCCTCATTGAGCGCGACAAAAAAGAAGAACCCACTGGAAAAAATATCATTCAATTATCAAAAAAAGAATCGGTAGACCTCGACACCATCGATCCAAGTGCTCTTCCTCCTTCAGATAGGCAAAAACTTATCAAAGGCCTTACTCGCCAAATGAACCAAGCTGCCAAAGATCTTGATTTTGAACTCGCTGCCCAAATCAGAGATAAAATCGAACTTCTTCAATGAAACACTTCTCCAAACTAAATCAATTCCTCCAAACCAAACTCGGCAAAAAACTCACTTTAAGTCTTGGTGTGTTTTTCTACATGTTAGTTTTTATAGCCTTTGTCTATCCAAAGCCTTTTATCCAAGCTGGCTATCTAGGTATGTTTGTCTTTAGTCTACTTGGACCAGCCACTCTGGTAGTCCCACTTCTCGCCCGCCACTTCGACCCCCTCACTTTGTCACTTGTCGCCGCAATCGGCATGACCATTAACGATACTTTTGTTTGGTTTATCGGTCGCAGTGGAGATCTAATTTTCCCCAGAACTTCCAAAGTCATCAGATTCGAAAAGCATATCCAAAAATACGGAGTCTTGGCTTTGTTTTTTTGGTCTCTTGTCCCTTTCCCCAACGACTTCATTGCCATCATTGCTGGGTATTTAGAAGTTCCCATCAAAAAATTTGCCTTTCCCGTCTTCATTGGTCGACTAATCCGACTATACATCGTTGCCACCGGCACCATTGCCTTTTTTGGCAACGTCTAGACTTCGTCTGTCTTACTCACCACCATCCACTTCGATCCATTCCTTTTGACCAGTCCAGCCTCCATCAACCTCTCCCAGGTAATTACATGTAAATGCACATCTTCTGTCAAATCATCTGGTCTTGGCTGTTTTTGACCAAATTTCTGTTCAATTAACTCTAACACTTCCCAAACCTGATCTAAACTTACACTTTTGCCCCATAGCATCAATACCTCGATAACAATTTTGCCCCTCAGATTACACGCATCTCGTTGCTCTCTCGTCCACAAACTCAATCCATCCCAGTCTTCAAACACATCCAAAAGATCATCAACTTGCCTCTCACTTAGCAATGACACCGTTTCGACCAAACTTGTAGATTTACCTTTTTCCTCAATTTTACCCATATATCCTTTTATAGCCACAAAATCGTTTTCCAAATATAACACATTTTCTTTCTTACACTTCCAATTTGACAATCAAGCCGTTACAATAAACATTCGGTAAAACTTCGTGTAATAAAACCAGACTCTATACTCTATACAATATACTTTATAC
>CBDUQH010000016.1:0-15542 GCA_965369335.1 uncultured bacterium | reverse complement strand
TGTCTTTTCACTCTCAGCAACCACTTTACCGTTCCAAATAGCTTTCATATTTCTCCCAGATTCTAAATTCTATTTTCAATTTTTACTTCTTAACAATCGCATAAATTTTATCGTCTCCATCTCTAATCACCCCTCTACCATCCCGATTACTTGTCGAAAAATATATTCGCCCATCAGGGCCAGTCACCACATCCCTTATCCTCCCCAAATCGCCAATTTCCAACTTCTCAAACATCTCCACCTTACTCGAATCTCCTGTATTCAACACAACTCGAATAATCCCTTCACCCTTTAGTGCTCCAAAGAAAAAATTGTTTTTAAACTGAGGAATTACATCAGAAGCATAAAAACTTCCGGAACCTGGAGCCACAGCAGGAGTAAACACCAGTTTTGGACTCTCCAATCCATCACGGTTATTTTCATGACTAACCAGAGGCCAGCCATAATTTTTGCCTCCCTCAATCACATTCACTTCATCCCCTCCAGCCGGACCATCAAACACACTCGGCCCGTGTTCAGTTTCAAACATAACTCCTGTTTCGGGATGCCAATCAAACCCTTGTGGGTTTCTGTGACCATAACTAAAAATAGGTGAGTTAAACAACGGATTATCTTCAGGAATGCTCCCATCATCATTCAGTCTCAAAATCTTCCCAGCCAAAGAGTCCAAATCTTGGGCCAAGTCTTTTTCCAAAGCATCTCCGGTACTCACATACAGCTTTCCATCTGGTCCAAAACCCAACCTACACCCAGCGTGAAATCGTGCCGCTGGAATGTTGTCCAGTACCACTTCAACCCCAGAAACACTTTCCCCCTCGTCCACAAACCTAACCACTTTATCAACCAAACCATCATTTGATTCATAAGCTAAACAAGCATAAACCAATCCGTTTGATACATAATTTGGATGAAGTACCATCCCCATCAGGCCTTCTTCTGAAGTAGCCGAGACCTCTGAAAACACATGTAAAGCTTTTGGCATCAGTGCCCCATTTTCAATAACCCTAATCCGCCCTGGCCTCTCAGCCACCAACATCCGATCATCCCCTGTAAACACCATACTCCAAGGCACCTCCAAATCTCTTGCAATCAACAACACCTCATACTCGACAGACTCAACTATAGTTTCCAGTTCTGCTTCGCCCACAACCACTGGCTTTCCTGCTTCTAACTCTTCTCCAAACAAACCCAGATACCTGCCGCCAAAAGACACTACGCCCGCCACCAAAAACACACTAAACAAAAATACTAACCACTTACTCATTGTATCTATTACTATACAAAAAACTCAAAATATATACCATGATCACAAACTGGCACTCCAATTGACACTCTGCTAAATCAGTGCTATTCTCACACTGTATAACCTCCTCTAAGTGTCAAGTACGATATACTCTATACCATATACAAAATACTCTATACAAAAAATCATGCTCAACATCTACGAACAAGTCGCTGCCAACAAAAGAAGAAGTTGGCTCATCATTTTTTTATTCACCCTTTTTGTGGTTATGGCTTCTTGGATCATGGGGGAAGCCTTGGGTTACGGACTCGGGTTTATTGGATGGGCTCTCATCATCTCTGGAGCCATGAGTTTCACCTCTTACTATTTCTCCGACAGAATTATCCTCACCATGTCTGGAGCTAGGCCAGCTAATCGCCAAAAAGATTTTCATTTTTATACAGTCACCGAAAATCTAGTTATGGCCGCTAGATTGCCCATGCCCAAGCTTTATGTAATCGAGGATACTTCCATGAATGCCTTTGCCACTGGCCGAGATCCCAAACACGCTGTCGTCGTTACCACCACCGGAATCCTAGCCAAACTTGATCGTACCGAACTAGAGGGTGTAGTAGCGCATGAACTTTCCCATATCAAAAACTACGACATCAGGCTAATGTCTATAGTCACGATCTTGGTAGGAATCGTGACTCTTTTAGCAGATTGGTTTTTTAGAATGAGCTTTTTTAGTGGCGGTCGTCGAGATCGAGATAACAACAGCGGTGGTATTCAAGCTTTTTTCATTATTGCCGGGTTCACCTTGGCACTGCTCTCACCTTTGATTGCCAATTTAATCAAACTAGCCGTGTCTCGTCGTCGGGAGTTTCTTGCCGACGCATCAGCAGTAGCCATCACTAAGTATCCTGATGGTCTAGCCAGAGCACTAGAAAAGCTTTCCCAAGACAAAGAGCCTCTTGAAGCCGCCAACAAAGCCACTGCCCATCTATACATCACCAATCCACTCACCAACTTAAAAGGCTCAGTTGGCATGTTTGCCGGTCTATTTTCAACCCACCCACCCATCGAAGACCGCATCAAAGCCCTCCGCCAAATGAGATAAAAATCGATTAATACTCTATACAATATACTAAATACTATATACACAAAGTATGTTCGACCCAAAAAAACTTACTTACAAATCTCAAGAAACCCTTTCTGCCGCTGCTCAACTAGCCTACTCCCAAAAAAATCCAGCTTTTGAGCCCATTCATCTCCTCCACTCTTTAGCGACATCTGACGGGCCCGTCAAAGAACTAGTCGCCAAGCTTACCGATTCACAGGGAGTTTCTAACCAGGTTCAACAGCAGATCCAAAAACTCCTCACTCACACCGACAACTCTGAACCCAAAATGACATCAAGCCTGATCAATGTCCTTCAAAAAGCAGCCGATCTATCCAAAAATAACGACGAAGAATACATTTCACAAGACATCTTACTTTTATCACTTATTGAAAATGATCCAGACACTAAACAAATATTTTCTAATCAACAAATTACTCCATCAGACATTAAAAAGGAGGTAGAAGCCATGAGACAAGGCAACAAAGCAAACACTCCCACCAGCGACACCACTTACAACGTTTTAGATAAATATACTTTAAACCTAACCCATAGAGCCAAAGACGGCAAACTAGATCCTGTTATCGGCCGCGACTCAGAAATTCGTCGGGTTATGCAGGTCCTTTCTCGCCGAACCAAAAACAATCCTGTTTTAATAGGGGAGCCTGGTGTGGGAAAAACCGCCATTGTCGAAGGCTTGGCCCAAAGAATCTATTCAGGAGATGTGCCCGAGTCTCTTAAAAACAAACAACTTCTAGTTTTAGACATTGCTTCAGTTTTAGCCGGAGCCAAGTTCCGAGGTGAGTTTGAAGAAAGACTAAAAGCCATCATCAAACAACTCACTGCTGATCCAGAAAAATACATAGTCTTTATTGACGAACTCCACACCATCGTAGGTGCCGGTTCAGCCGAAGGTGCCGTCGATGCTTCCAATATGCTCAAACCACAACTAGCTAGAGGCGAACTCCACCTTATCGGTGCCACTACCATCAATGAATATCGCCAGCATATCGAAAAAGATGCAGCCCTAGAACGTCGTTTCCAGCCCGTCACTGTAAATGAGCCCACTCCCCCAGACTCTGTCTCCATCTTAAGAGGTCTCAAAGAAAAATACGAAGTCCATCATGGTTTGGGGATATCAGACGAAGCCATCGTTGCTGCTGTTAATTTGTCTTCTAGATACATTAGTGATCGTTTTCTTCCCGACAAAGCCATTGACCTTCTCGACGAAGCTGCTTCGGGATTAAAAATCCAAGCCCAATCCAAACCAGAATCTATCGATAAACTCCATCGAAAAATAACCCAACTAGAGATTGAAAAAAAGGCATTAAAAGGAGATAAAGATTCCAAGCCCAAAATCAAAGAAATTGATCGCCAGCTCCAAAACCTAAAAGACGAATCCAAACATTTAGAACTAAAATGGGAAAACCAAAAAAAGCAACTTGAAGAGCTAAGCAAAGTCAGAGAAGAAATCGACCAACTCAAAATCAAACTAGAAGAGGCTGAAAGAAATGTCGAACTAGACCAAGCCGCCAAAATCAAATATGGCGAACTCCCTCAAAGGAAAAAAACCCTTGAAGAATTGGAGACCAAATGGTCTCAAATCCCTCAACCAGACCGTCTCATCAACGATATAGTCACTGCCCAAGACATCGCTTCTGTCATCTCTCGCTGGACCAAAATCCCCGTATCTAAGCTTTTGGATACCGAAAAACAAAAACTAGCTCACCTCGAAGAGGAATTATCCAAACAAGTTATTGGCCAAAAAGACGCCATCAAAGCAGTATCTGGAGCCATCCGTCGATCAAGAGCCGGCTTATCAGAGGAAGACAAACCCATTGCCACCTTCTTTTTCCTCGGCCCCACCGGAGTCGGCAAGACCGAAACTGCCAAAGTACTTGCTCAAACGCTTTTTAACGACCAAAAATCACTAATCAGAATCGACATGAGCGAATACTCAGAGCGCCACAGCATCGCCCGACTCATCGGGTCACCTCCAGGATATGTCGGTTACGAACAAGGGGGACAACTTACCGAAGCCGTCCGCCGTCAACCCTACTCAATTATCCTTTTTGACGAAGTAGAAAAAGCCCACGATGATGTTTTTAACATCTTCCTCCAAATATTCGATGACGGCCGCCTCACTGACGGCAAAGGCAGAACCGTTGACTTCAAAAACACCGTCCTTATCATGACTTCAAATTTGGGCAGCAAACTTATTTCCCAAAACCAAGGCAAGGTTGATACCATTCAAGACCAAATTTGGGACGTTCTTAAAACTAAATTTCCTCCTGAATTTCTTAACCGCCTAGATCAAATCATTGTTTACGACAAACTTACCAAAGAGGAAGTCATCCAAATAGTCGACCTTGAACTAGCAAAAGTCGAAAAAAGACTCAAAGCTCAAGACTACACTCTCCACGTTTCGGATCGAGCCAAACAACTTTTAGCCGATCAAGGCTTTGACGATCAATACGGAGCTAGGCCACTAAAACGCGTTATCCAAAACCAAATTCTAGATGAAATAGCCACTCTTATCACCACTGATAAAATCAAACAAGGCCACGCCATCACCATCGACACCAAGGGCAAGCAATTCATCTTCAAATAAACTTATACCTTGTTTGTAGTCACGTCTCTAAATTATCTTGCACTTATCTGCCTCAAATCTTCCAAAAACCCATCAACCGCCTCTTCTTTGGTCGCCCAAGAAGTCACCAACCGCACCGCCCATCGGCCTTCATCCACCTTCTCCCATTCATAAAACCCATAATCTTTCTTCAATTTCTCCATCACCCCATTTGGAAAAATTGGAAAAATCTGATTAGTGGGGGATTCACTCAGAAACTCATAACCCAGAGACTTAATCCCTTCAGACAACTTTCCAGCCATCTCATTTGCATGTCCAGCCAACTCAAAATACAAGTTCTCCTTAAATAATTCCCTGAATTGAATTCCCAAAACTCTGCCTTTTGCCAACAAAGCACCTCTTTGTTTCAAATGATATCTAAAATTTTTCTCCAACTCTCTATTCACAAAAACCACCGCTTCACCCAATAAGGCTCCATTTTTTGTTCCCCCCACATAAAACACATCCACCAACTCAGCCACATCTTTCATATTCATATCAGTTTTTGAACTCATCAAAGCCGAACCCAGCCTAGCCCCATCCAAATACAGATACAATCCAAGCTCCCTACAAACTTTCGAAATTTCCTCCAACTCCGATTTAGAGTAAATAGTCCCCACCTCTGTTGATTGCGACACAAAAACAACTCTTGGCATAACCATATGCTCAAACGGATGTTCTGCACATACTTTTCTTATTTGCTTTGGATAAATCTTCCCATCTTTACTCTCAACCACATTAATCTTGTGCCCAGTTGCCTCAATCGCCCCTGCTTCATGCACACTAATATGTCCTGATGACGGTGCAACTACTGATTCATAAGGTCTCAACAAAGCCGCCAAAACAATCAAATTTGCCTGAGTGCCGCCTGACACAAAATGAACACCAAGATCTTTATTACCACATTTTTGCTTAATCAAATCGGCTGCTTCTTTGCAAAAGATATCATCCCCATAACCACTTTCCTGAGACAGGTTAAACTCGCTTAAAGCCGCCAACACATCAGGATGTGCCCCTTCCGAATAGTCATTGAAAAACAGATACTTCATATCACTAGCTTAACTCAGAAACATCTAACAAACAATCCACCCACAATAGACAAATATCTCTAAACATGCTACTTTATTCTCATGTCCCAAGATTTGCGTCCCATCACCTATCAGGACTTTTCAGAGTTTGCAAAAACGGTCTTTGAAAAGTTTGACAAAATTGATCAAACTTTAAACTTGTACAAAGAAGATCACCTAAGGTTTTTTAGAAGGCTTGAAGAAAACGATCGAATTCTTAGACAACAAAACAAGAAGTTTGAACGGATACATGAGGAACTTAGGCAAAACAATCAGAAGTTTGATCAAATACACAAGAAACTTAAACATAACGACCAAAGATTTGATAGGGTGCAAGACGAACTTAAGCAACACAACCAAAAGTTTGATCGGGTACATAAGGAGCTTAAGAAAAACGACCAGAAATTCAATCAGCTTCAAAAAAAGTTAGAGCAAAATGATCAAAAGTTTCATCAGTTCCAAAAAAAACTTGATGAGAATGACCAGAGGTTTGCACGTCAAGATAAAAAATTTGATCAGCTATTTAAACAACTTGAAGAAAACGATAAGAGATTAAAACAACAAAATAATAAATTTAAGCAACTTCAGAAACAAATCGACTTTCAAAACATCAAATTTGAAAATCAATTTAACAAATTCCACCAAAAAATGGAACAATCTGACAAAGAAAGATTTCAACTTGCGGTTCAACTAGAAAAAACCGTCCAGACTTTCGTAGACATAGCCACCTCACTTAAACAATCCATCCAACACAACTCACAAGATATCAAATTGCTCAAGCAAAAACTCCCCAACTAAATTCAAGCACACACACTACATATTGCACTACTTCTCAACAAAGTGTTTAATGTTTCCAATGAGACAAACCAACCAACACACCCCACTCTGCCAAATTAAGAACACCCCGTAGGTGGTTTGTTTAACAACGCGGAAAATCGCAACAAGCCACCCAAACACAGGTGGCTTTTTTAATACCCCAAAACTGCCACCAAATGTAATTCAAATCGTTAAATATATAGACCTAATAACTAACATAACCAATACATATTGCAGTCATCATCAAAAAAGGCATATAAGTAATGTATGAAAATATCATACTTTAAACATACGCCCCATAACAATTGAAAGGAGGTGATAATCATGGACAATTTAGTTAAAGATTCAGTCATAGAACTTCTAGAGTTAGCCAACTTGGATAGCCCTTTTGTACCTAACTTAGTTAGACAGCACAAAAGACGAGTTGTCTCCAGCTTACTCGCAGATGACAAAATAACTCAGGAAGAAGCCGTTCACTTCAACGGCTAATCATTAATTAGCATTCACTTATTTTAGTATCATGTATCGGTGCAAAAAATCTTCAAAACATATAATCAATCTTCTTCGTGTGACTTCAGCCCTCTCCATTACTAAGGGCACCAAGCCCATGCAACCTTCACAACCTTACCAGCAACAATAAATCTTTTTAAACAAAGCATTTAATCTTTTTCTCCGCCTGATCCTATCTGGTATAATTCCTTTCGTTTTGTTAAACTACCCTCATTCAAATTCGCAAAAAATTATGTCCAAAAAACAAACCATCACTCTCGATCAAACCAAACACGTGGCCAAACTCGCCAATCTCCAGATTTCAGATGCTGAGGTTAAAAGACTATCTGAGCAGTTAAGTCAAACCATAGAGGTTATTTCTGAACTAGATGAACTAGACACTACAAAAGTCAAACCCACATCTCAAGTTACTGGACTCACGAACGTTTTTAGAGAAGACCAAGTAGACGATTTCCAAAGGCTCACCCAAAAACAAGCACTCTCAAACGCCAAACAAACCCACCAAGGATATTTTGTAGTACCTCAGGTTATTGAATCATGAAACTCAATCAACTCACTCTCCAACAAGCTCTTCAAGGTTTAAAGGCACACAAGTTTACCTCTACTCAACTAACTCAAGCCTGTCTTGACCATATAAAGAAAACAGATTCTGACTTAAAAACGTTCCTAACACTAAACCCTCAAGCTCTGGAAGAAGCAAAACTTGCTGACGAAGAAATCGCCAAAAACCCCAAAGCTTTTGACGCCAAGCCTTTGCTAGGTATCCCTATAGCTATCAAGGACAACTTTTTGACAACTGACTTACGCACTACTGCTTCTTCAAAAGTGTTAGACAACTATATTCCACAATACGAATCTACTGTTACAAAAAAAATCAAGCAGGCTGGAGCCATCATTTTGGGAAAGACCAACATGGATGCTTGGGCGCATGGTTCATCAACTGAAACGTCTGACTATGGTCCTTCTAAAAATCCTCACAACTTAGAGCACCTTCCTGGTGGTTCTTCTGGGGGTTCTGCTGCAGCAGTGGTCGCTAACCAGTGTATTGTTGCTCTTGGTTCTGAAACTGCTGGTTCAATTCGCCAGCCAGCAGCCTGGTGTGGTGCCACTGGTTTCAAACCAACATATGGTCGGGTTTCACGTTACGGAGTAGTTTCCATGGCCTCTTCCACTGACTCTCCTGGACCTATTGCCAAAAATGTTTATGACGCAGCCCTTATCACTCAAATAATAGCTGGCAAAGACAGATACGACTCCACAACCTCAACAAAGCCTATCGACATAGACCCTACAAAATTAGACAAAGCTTCATTAAAAGGTAAAAGAATCGGCTTACCCAAAGAATATCTTCTCAAACAAATGGATCCTCAGGTCAAACAACTCATTATAGAAGCTGCCGAGGTTTTTAAAACCTTGGGGGCTACTGTCGAAGAAATATCAATGTTAGACCCCAAATACTCAATTGGTGTTTACACCATCGTCCAACGCTCAGAGGTCTCTTCCAACTTAGGCAGATATGATGGCATTCGATACGGTAAAGATCGATCTAACTTTGGAGATGAAGCAAAGAAGCGTATCATGCTAGGAACTTTTGCACTATCATCTGGATACTACGACCAATACTACAATAAGGCTCAAAAAGTTCGCAGTTTAATAATTCAAGATTTTGAGAAAACTTTCAAAAAATACGATTTAATCATTGGCCCAGTCTCACCAGGACCAGCCTTAAAAGTAGGTGCTAGCTTAGATCAACCCATGTTTGGTGAGATGGAGGACATTCTTGTCGAAGCTAGCAGCGTTGCCGGGCTTACAGGATTAAGCGTACCTTGTGGCTTGGTAGACAACCTCCCTATTGGGCTTCAAATAACTGGTCCTCAGTTTGCTGAACAACAAGTTCTCGAGGCCGGCTATCTCTATCAACAAGCAACCGATCATCATAAACATATACCCAAAATATCCTTATAAACATGAAATTTGACAAACCCATCATCGGCATTGAAGTCCATGTAGAGCTTTCAACTAAATCAAAAATGTTCTGTGGTTGCCCTGCAGATCACTTCGGTAAAGAACCAAATACCCAAACCTGTCCAGTTTGTCTCGGACTGCCTGGTGCTTTGCCCGTGGCCAACAAAACAGCTATTGATTGGACAGTTATGATTGGTCTTGCACTTAACTGCAATATCAATACTCAAGCCAAATTTGATCGTAAAAATTATTTCTACCCCGACCTACCCAAGGCTTACCAAATTAGTCAATACGATATGCCTTTTTGTGAAGGTGGTTATTTAAATACTCCCTCTGGTAGGGTAGATATTACCCGTGCCCATTTAGAAGAAGACACCGGTAAACTTCAACACACCACTTTAAAAGACAAAAAGGTTTCACTTGTTGACTATAATCGCTCATCAGTACCTCTGGTAGAAATAGTCACAGAACCAATCATCCACTCATCACAACATGCAAAAGAATACACTAAAGAGCTAGCTAGAATCATCCGTTTTCTAGGCGTCTCCGATGCCGATATGGACAAAGGATCCATGCGGCTTGAAGCCAACATTTCCTGGGGTCTTGATCTAGGTTACAAAGTAGAGGTTAAAAACATCAACTCATTTAACTACCTCCAAAAAGCCATAGACTTTGAACTTACTCGTCAACGTCAAATCTTAGAAAAAGGCCAGACCCCAATTCAAGAAACTAGAGGTTACAACGAAAACAAAGGCATCACTTTTTCCCAACGTTCCAAAGAAGATGCCCAAGATTACCGTTACTTCCCCGATCCAGACTTGCCTCCAATCATCTTTAAATCCCAAGAAATCGAGGCCATTAAATCCAAACTCCCCGAGCTGCCTCAGCAAATCCAAGCACGTTGGCAAAAAGACCACAACCTTAAAGACCAATACTACGACGTCCTTTTAGCCAATCCTGAGATTTTTAAATACACCGATCAAGCTTTAGAGCTAGGAACCAAAGCCAAGCTCGACCCTGACAAGATCGCCGGTGCTATCGTCAACAAAAAAGTCGATATAGAAAAAGTCGACCCCAAAGCTCTCATCAAACAACTCCAAGCTGACTCCAATAAAATTACCGACACTTCTCAGTTAGAAAATTGGGTCGACCGAGCCATTTCAGACAACCCTTCAGTCGTCGAACAATACAAAGCAGGCAAAGAATCCACCCTCCAATTCTTCGTCGGCCAAGTCATGAAATTCTCTCGTGGCCAAGCTTCACCTCCTCAGGTTATCAAACTTCTTAAAAGTAAACTAAAATAAGTTAGTTTGAACCAACTTGCTAACTTATTGTGATGCCAAACAATTTATCTCAATTTATTTAATGCCCATGACCACACGTCTCGACAAATATCTTTCCAACCAAGGGTTGAGCTCCAGAAGAAAAGTAGCCAATTTCCTCAAAACCAACAACGTCTCCATCAATGGTACCCAAGCCCACGAGCCTGGAATTCATTTAAACCCAATTCAAGACAAAATTACCATCAACGGACAACCAATCCACTCACCCACTCCCGCCTACATTATCCTCAACAAACCACTGGGTGTTATCTCCACTGTCTCAGACCAACAAGGTGACAAAACTGTTCTTGATTTTATCAAAACCGACCAACGTCTTTATCCAGTTGGCCGTCTAGACAAAGACTCCACTGGTCTAATCCTCTTAACCAACGACGGAGACTTAACCTACAAAGCCACCCACCCCAAATTCCACCTAGAAAAGACCTACAACGTCACCATCAAAGGCCAAGTCTCATTCAGACAACTAATGCAACTTAGAAATGGCATCCGCTTAAAAGACGGTAAAACCCAACCCGCTCGAGTAGATAAAAAAAGCCAATCTGACTCATCCACAACTTTAGTTATTACCTTAAAAGAAGGTCGTCACCACCAAATCAGACGTATGTGCAAAGCCATCAACATCCACCTTGAATCTATCCATCGCACCGCCATCGGCCCTCTAAAAATTGGCAACCTCAAACCTGGACAGTCTCGTCAACTCACTCCACAAGAAGTGTCACAGATCAAAAAAATGATCTCATAAGACACTTAAAACACTTCAGCGTCTTAAAATCACCAACATCTCCTTTATACTAAACTACATATAATTTATACTGCTTTCCATGCCATCTTTCGTCCATCTTCACACCCACACAGAATACTCTTTGCTTGACGGTCTTTCCAAAATAAAAAATCTTGTAGAACAAACCAAAAAACTTGGTATGGATTCTCTCGCTATCACCGATCATGGTGTCATGTTTGGTGTCATTGAATTCTACAAAGAATGCAAAAATCAAGGCATCAAACCAATCCTTGGAATAGAAGCTTACGTCAGTAAAAAAGACCACAACCTCAAAGAAAAAAAACTCAAATACAGAGATAGTAACCATCTCATCCTCCTTGCCAAAAATTTCACTGGTTATCAAAACCTAATGAAACTAACTTCCATCGCCCACATCGAGGGTATGTACTACAAACCCAGGTTCGATAAAAAAACACTCAAAAAATACTCCAACGGCCTGATTTGCCTTTCTGGTTGTATGTTGGGTGAAGTCTCCGAATACATTCTGGCTGATGAATACGATAAAGCCAAAAAAACAGCAGCCTGGTACGCCAAGGTTTTTGGAACTGACAACTACTACATCGAAATCCAACGCCACCAATACAAAAACCACATTGAAAACGCTATCGATGGCAAAATTGCCAAGGAACTAACCCAGATGCAAGAGAAAGAAGATAAGCTCAACAAAGACCTGGTAAAAATCTCCAAAGAACTGGGACTGCCATTGGTAGCCACCAACGACGCTCACTACATCAATTCAGACCAGGCCCAGACTCAAGATGCTTTAGTCTGTGTCCAAACTGGAAAAAACGTCTCTGACTTAAATCGCATGCGCTACGTCGACACTCCAACTTTTTACCTCAAATCACCGCAAGAAATGGCGGATCTATTCCAAGACTTTCCTCAGGCCATCGAAAACACTCAAAAAATTGCCGACCAATGCCAAGTCGATATCACTTTGGGCGAGTGGTACTTTCCTCAATTTAAAATCCCCGGCGGCAAGAGTGCAGGTGAATACTTAAAACAAATTTCTTATCAAGGGGCGGAAAAAATCTATGGTGGTCTTCCACAGGAAGTTAAACAACGTCTAGATTACGAATTGGACGTTATCGAACAAAGAGGTTACTCTCCCTACTTTCTAATCATGGGTGACATGGTCAATTGGTGCACCCAACAAGGAATTGTCACCACCACTCGTGGATCAGCAGCTGGTGCTCTAGTCCTCTACGCTACCGGTATTACCCAAATTGATCCCCTCAAATACCAACTCCCTTTCGAGCGGTTTCTCAACCCATTCAGACCAAGCCCTCCTGATATCGACTTGGACATTGCCGATAATCGCCGAGGTGATCTAATCCAACACATCACCGAGCAGTACGGAGCTGAAAAAGTAGCCCAGATATGTACCTTTGGGCGGATGTTAGCCAGAGGCTCAGTCAGAGATATTGGTCGGGTCTTAGGCTACCCTTACTCATTGCCCGACAAAATAGCCAAAGCCATTCCTCAAGGCTCCCAAGGATTTCCCATGACTATCGAAAAAGCTCTCCGTGTGGGCGATGAATTAAAACAAATGTACCAAACCAACCAAGACGTCGAGCGAGTCATTGACCTCGCCAAAGAAATCGAAGGTAAAGAAAGACAAAAAGAGGGAAAAGAGGAGGAGGGGGGGAGCGCACCACCAAACACCCCCCCCTTATCTCCACTCCAAAAATCATCTTATTTATACACACTCATCACTCAATACGAAATGCACGCTGCCGAAGAAGTTGGGCTTATTAAATTTGATATTCTAGGTATTAGAAACTTAGCCATCCTCAACTCTGCCATCGACATTGTCAAAGAACAACACGGCATCGAAGTCGATATCAAAAACATTCCCCTTGATGACAAAAAGACTTTCGACATGTTAGCTCGAGGAGAAACCATGGGTGTCTTCCAACTAGGGGGCACTGGCATGACTCGCTATCTTATCGAACTCAAACCTGAAAGGGTTGAAGACATAATGGCTATGGTTGCTCTGTTTAGACCTGGGCCGATGGCAAATATTCCCGAGTACATCAGAAGAAAAAATGACCCTAGCAGAGTCGAATACATGCACCCCAAAATGGAAAAGTTTCTCAAGACTTCATACGGAATTTTGGTCTACCAAGAAGATATTTTGTTTACAGCTCTAGAACTAGCTGGCTATGACTGGGGAAGTGTCGATAAACTCAGAAAGGCCATTGGTAAAAAAATACCAGAAGAAATGGCCAAGCAAGAAAAAATATTTATCCAAGGTTGTCAAGATAATTCCCAAATGACCCAAGAACAAGCTCGCCAGATTTGGGATTTATTTGTCCCTTTCCAAGGTTATGGTTTTAACAAGGCCCATGCTGCCGCCTACGGCATAGTCGCTTACCAAACAGCCTACATGAAAGCTAACTATCCAGTCGAATTTATGAACGCAGTATTAACCGCCGAAGCCGAAAACACCGACAAAGTAGTCCAAGCCATCGAAGAATGCTCACGCCTCCATATCCCTGTTTTACCTCCAGACATTAACACTTCAGACACCAACTTTACAATAGTTGAAGACACAAAAGCCAAATACAAAAAAGCCATTCGTTTTGGATTTAGTGCAATCAAAAACGTTGGGTCTGCAGCAATTGAAAGCATTGTTGAGTCCAGAGGGAGCAAAGACTATAAATCACTTTCAGATTTTTGCCAAAGAGTCGACAGTAGAAGAGTAAACAAAAAGGTTTTAGAAAGTCTAATCAAAGTCGGTGCTATGGATAATTTTGGCAAAAGAAAAGCCATGCTTGAATCACTTGACGATATCCGAGACCGTGCTGCTAGGGAACAAAAAAAGATCTCAACTGGTCAAAGTAGTTTGTTTGACCAAACCAAATCAGCTTCAGATCTTCAACAAGACGCCCTTCCAAACATACCCGAATTTTCCAAAGCCGAACTCTTAAACTTTGAAAAAGAACTTCTTGGTCTTTATCTTACCGACCATCCCATGGCCGACGCCCTTAAAAAAATCAGCCAACACGTTAGTCAAAAAATAGGCGACTTAGACCCAACTATTCACAACACTCAAACTCTCACGCTCGGAGGTATTATCACCAAAATCCGCCCTATCTTTACCAAGAAAAACAACAAAGAAATGGCTTTTGCTACTTTAGAAGACGAAGCCAACAAAATAGATTTAGTCATCTTTCCCTCAACCTGGGAAGAATACAAACCTCAAATAGTCGAGGATCAACCAGTATTAGTCACAGGAAAAGTTGACGTTCGCGACGACTCGCTCAACCTCCTTGCATCACGATTCAGGCCAATCAACATCAAAGGCCAGCAAGCTCAAGCTTCAGACATTGATTTCACCATCGAAATACCCAGAGGCACCGATAAAAAAGTCCTCCAACAAATCGGCAAACTCTTAAAAGACAACCCAGGTGATCACAAAATTGCCATCAAACTTCCAAATGGAGGCGAAGAACACAAACTTATGGTCTTGCCATACACAGTTGACTACAATCAAGGAGTACAAGACCAAGTCTCTCAACTACTAAGTTAGCACCAAATTCACTTATGCAAAAAAAATACGATCTAGTCCAAACATATACTCTAGATGGATTAAAACTCTCGGGTCTTTTCCAGCCTGGTAACAAAAACAAACACGCAGTTATTTTAATTCATGGATTCACTGCCGATTTTTTTAGCCACGAATTCTACCATCAAATAGCAAACAAACTCAGCAACCAATCTAACGCTCTCGTCATACCTCAAACCCGTGGCACTGGACTACGTACTGAATTTATTAAAAAAGATGGATCAGGTGTATACATTGGTTCCTTCTACGAAAAACTTGAAGAAGCCCATTACGACATCTCCGCTTTCATAGAGTTTTTAAAACAACAAGGCCATCAGAAAATTGTACTAGCCGGACATTCATTAGGCACAATCAAAGTAGTCAGATATCTTTTTGAAGGCAAGCACAAAAACGATATCGACAAACTCATCCTCTTAGCTCCTTTTGATAAAAACGTTTTTATCAAGATTAAAGCTGGTAATAAATTAGATAGCTTCTTAGACACTTCTCAAGAAAAGATTACTCAAGGGAGTGGTCAG
>CBDUQH010000015.1:0-15999 GCA_965369335.1 uncultured bacterium | reverse complement strand
CATTTATAGTGCGGAAAGAGAAAGCTTGTGAGTATTCGAAAGAAGCTTCGTTTTACCCCCGATGGATCATGGGTTCGTTTGGAGGAAAATTTTAAGCCAAAGTCCTCAATGAGTTCGAAGCAAATTCATTTCGCGATTGCCCAGTTTGTAAGTGAACTGGCTGCGCCGTTTGTTAATTTCCCCAAGACTAAGCACTTGGACAATTCTCACACTGGGATTGTTTTCAGTGTTGGAGAGTCGATTCAAGTCATCGTCGATGGAATTCCTGAAAATGGACATACATCTGAATTTAGGGTGTATCTCCAATCCAAGGATGAGTTGACCGACGAGGAGAAGAAGATTTACCAAAAACTTTGGGGCAGCTTGATGGCGTGGATTGAAGAGTTTTTGCAACCTGTCCAACGCCCCGTTTTCTCTTTTGTTTCCGGTTACTATCGTTCCCAGAGTAGTGTGAAGTATCCACTACGTGGTAGTAACATTGCCCCTCATGTTTTATATGCTTTCAAACTTAGCATTCGTGCAAATGGCTTGAGCGCTTAAAACAGATGTGGGTTAAGCCCCTCAAATGGTATTTATTACCAGGCGAGGGGCGTTGTTTTTGTGGTAGTATTTAGATATGAGTGGAGAAATAAGTAGAGAAGAATTGTTTGACGTTTTTAGACCTTCCAAATGGAAAGATAGAGGGAGTGGGAGAGATAGGAATGGTGTTGAGAGTGACAATAGTGTCAAGAGTGAGCCAAGTAAGTTTTTAGCTAAGTTTGATGAGCCAGTGAGTCGGCGAAGTTTTTTGAAAAAGAGTGGGGAGTTGTCTGTAATGGCTGGCGTGTTGAGGTTGCCAAAATGGTTACGCAGAGGGATTACTGGAAGAAGCCCTTTTGGGGGAGAGGGACAGAGAGTTGAAAGTGAAAGTGATGTTGAGGGTTTGAAGCTGAGTGAAAGGATGATGATGGTTGATATGGTGCCTGGGTATGATCGGGCTGGTTGGCAAGAAAGAATGTTGGGGGACGATTATGTACCTGATTATGATTTTTTTGTGGATTTAAAGAGCCACCAGGATTTGTATCACAATATTGAGGGGGAGAAGTTTAGAGAGGGTAATTTGAAAGTGGTGAAGAACTTGTTGGCGAGGCTGTTGACTAGGCAAAGAGCAAGGCATGGGGAATTGATGCGAGAGACGGGCAGGAATTTGTTGAAAAATAGTCGAGTTGATGGTGGTGATGAAGAGGTGGCAATACTGCCACTTCAAGATGCGATTGTGGGTTATGAGTTTGGTCAAGGTGAGTTGGGTGGATGGGAAGTTGAGTATAGTACCGATACTAGTCAAGTGTTGATGAGTACTCGGGAGTATCTGGGAAGTCATGGGCAAACTAGAGTGGCTGGATTTAGTTGGCAGGCTGGTAGGACAAAAGTTGAAGTACAGTTATATCGGCCTGAGGATGTGTATAGAAATGCTTATATCGAAACTGATTGGGACAGTGGAGAAGATTTGTATTATCCAGAGGAGCCGAGTACTTTTAGGAATGGAGAGAATGGATTGGAGTATTTGGATGGTGATGGAAATGTGATGGTGCCGATGAGTGAGGCAGAGTTTGAGGAGTATGAACGTGCTGAAGAAGAACGAAGAGTGGCAGAGATTGAGGCGGCTTTTAGAGGGGGAGATATGAGTAGGGTAGAGGGGATTGAACCATATGCTGTGGTGTTTGTTGAACCCTATCACGAGTCAAACAAAGATGACGATGGGAAAAATCCGTATGTGGAGGAAATGCATGATTTGGCAAAGCAGTTGCCAGAGCTGTTGGTGTGTGGGGCAGCAGGTAACCAGGCAGGGGCAGATGTGGAGAGTGATAATCGACCCGAGAATATGATAATGGTTGGGACTTTGTGGAATCGGGGTTTACTCGAGCATGGAGAGGTGGTGGCGAAGGGAGCTGATATTTATGTGTACAAGGAAGAATTTATGATTGGAAGTAGTTCTGAGGCGACCAATATTATGTCGACTTTGGGGGCGGTGTTGTCTAGGAAGGAACCTGGGTTTATCCCAAGTGAGTTAAAAGATTGGATGATGGAGAATTTGACTAGGGAGGATAGTTATTACTTGCAAGATGAGAGGCGAGAAGGGGACGGAATTCCGACAAAAGTGTTGGATGAGGGGTTGGTGAGGGCGTTTTTGGAGGAGTTTGCGAGTGAGAAAGAAAAGACAAAGGTGTTTGGGGGGTGAGAAGGGGTAAAACTGAATTGCACTGATTTCTCTAAGAAAACACCAATCAGTGATTAGAGAATTGTGATTATTTTAGGTCAATTAGATAAATTAGGTTAATTGAAACTTATTGAGTTACAAGGGTTATTAAAGATACCAGTCGTAGGTTGGTAGGTTATGAGATATAGAGATGAAGGTTAAGTGATTTAATACCTAAGGATAGCGGCGATGGGAGAATCTTTGATCATCTCTTTTGGTTTGAGACCGTACACAGTTCCGCCATTGATGAGGGTGTGGATGGCAGCTCGATCGTAAAGCTCGACTGAATCTGGTTGTTGTTGGGAGTGCATGGTCAACTGGCCTGTTTTTAAGTTGTAATCACCCCAGACATTTGTGTCTCTGGTGATAAACAAGGTGTCGATTCTACCAGAGTAAGCAGATTGGAGAATGTCACCAAGAATGGTGGTGGTTTTGTGGGCGCTGGTTTGTTGGTGGTATTTTTCGAGAGCTTGTTTCTCTTGGTTTTTGAAGTGGGGACGGATAGCTTTCCAAGCTAATTTGTGGATTTTGTCTTTGGTTAAGTGGTCAAAGTTGCCAGTGATTGTTTGGTCGAGTAGGTGTTTGTAGGTGTTTTTCTTGGAGTAGCTGGAAGTTAAGTAGTCGACACCAATTATAACCAGGGGCGATGTTTCTTGGTTGAGGAGCCTGGAAATGCCTTTTTCAACTTTTGAGAGGAATTGATCGATTTGTTTTTTTAGGTTTTCTTCTGAAGCACCTGCCTGACCGTGATAGATAGCTGATCGATGACCAGTTTTACCAGAGGTTCGAGTGTGGAATTGGATGTGTTGGTCTAGGTCGTTGGGATCAATGATTTCTTCAAGGCTAGTGGGAATGGATGAGGGGAGGGTGAGTTTGTCGATTTCGTTTCTGGTGGCTTGGTAGAGTTTGATTTTGTTTTGTGACAGGGTGAGGATGTAGTATTGTCCATTGGTGGCCAAAAGGGGCATAAGAGGTTTTAAATAAAAGCGATTGAGGAAGTAGACTTGCTCTTTAAAGCGTAGTGGGAGGCGTAGTAAAGTTGTGTTCGTTTGGGTGATAAAAATGGCTAATCCCAGGCTTTGGTGTTGCCAATAGTTTTCGTCTTTTTCTTTGTGTGATAGGTCTTGGAGGGCTGTTTTGATGGCGTGGGTGGTGAGAGGGGATTTTTGGAGAAGGGTTTTGGCTTTTTTGACAAGGTTGGAGAAGCGGATGGGGTTTTGGTGAGATTGGGGTGATTTTCTGTGGGTGGGGAGATAGATGGTGATACAAGGTTGGTCTGTCGTTTGGAGAAGTTGATTAAGAGTTTGTTGGGTTAGTCTTTCCATAGATTGTGAAATTACTAATTGCTAGTTGAACTAATTTCTAAAAAACCTCCAATAAACAAATTGATGATTAACGCAAAAGAGGGCTTTAGTTGATTGGGAATGGTTTGATTTGGAGTGGAGAAACAAGGAAAGATTGTTGTGAAGCGGCACTGTGTGCATTGGCTATAAGATAGCATAAAAGGCACAAAGGCACAAAGGCACAAAGGCACAAAGGCGTAGAAGTATAGAAAGTACAGGAAGTATGTGAGGTACGAGAAGTACAAAATGTAGGAGAGTTATGGGAAGTATAAAAGCGCAAAATCTCAAAGGAACAAAAGCGTAAAAGCTTAGAAGGCAAGTACAAAAGGTATGAGATGTATGAGAGGTACGAGAAGTAAAAAATGTACGAAAGGTATGGGAAGCACAAAAGCGCAAAGGCATACAGGCTTAGAGGCATAGAAGTGAAGTGATTGATTGGGTTTGGTTCATCTGGGATAATGAGTTTATGCCAGAGGATCCAGGTAAGACGCGTACCAAGGAAATGCCAGTGATAGCTAGTGAGAATGCAGGTGTTTCTAGTGGTGTTGAAGATGTGGGTGATGGGCAAAATGAAGAATGGATAACGCCAAATATGCCTGAGGAAGATAGTCAAATACTTGAGAGTGAACAGGCTGTTGAGGAGGCTGAAAAACCAAAGACATTGGGTCAGATGGCTAAGGTGTTGGAGAAGTTGAGAGACTACGATGGGATGAGGAGCTACATAGGCACTCTGTTTAAGTCATTTTTTGGTAAACCTCGAGAGAGCGATGGAGAAGGTTTTGATTTTGGTGATAGAACTCCGCCGGCATTGAGGAGTGAGGATGATCTGACTTTGGATTCAGTTGAGGCTGAGTTGGGGGATGAGTCTTTGGACTTTGATGAAGTGGTGGCAGGTTTAAAGGCTGATTTGGAGTTGGGTGAAGCTAAGAGAAGAGATCCCAGGGGGAGACTGGCCAATTTGGCGACTAAAGTGGCGGTGAATTTGAGGGGGTTAAATTTTGCAGCGATTAGGAAAGGGTTGGAAGTCTCGAGTGTGCCTTTGGGAGGAAAGTTGGCTCCAGAGATGCCAGAAGATTGGGAGGAGAAGTTTGATGATGAAGATGGGCCTTGGAATGTGTATAGCAATATCTTTTTGAAAGGTGAGGGTGATTTTCCGTATCCAATGACGGAGGAAGAGCATAAAGAAGCTAGGTTTAAGTCAAGGTTTTGTGAGTTTACTCCGGTGACAAGCATCCCAAGTGAACCAGGTGATATTGCCAGAGGTTTTTTGGATATTTTAACTGATGATGAACACTCGTTTATTTGGTATGACGGAGAGAATGAAGATGGGACGAAAAAAGAGAAAAGAACGTATGGGATGGACATCGATCCTTCTTCTATTGCGGTTTATGACTTGGGAGAGGGTGGAGACGATAATTGGGATAAAGTGAATCCCGAGAGGCACGAGAAGCAAATGGTGGTCATAAAGCTTAAATCGGGTGATATTCAATCTGGTATGGAACACAAAAAGCTGTCTGGGCTGATGGATCGAAATAAGGCGGTGGTTTTTATGGTTGAGGATGAAAATAAGGGCAATTACATTATGACGATAAGAAACCATGAGGGGACGGCGGCACTTAAAGTGGGGCATTGGATGGGGCGAATGAGAGATGAAATGTGTGGAGGTAAGCCAGATGAAGAGGAAATTGATCGAGATGGGATTAGTCAGCAGATGGAAGATAGGTTTAATATGGGTGAGTCTGGGAATGGGACAGTTAAAAGTAGAACAATAACTCCAGAAAGGAAGGCTCAAGTCGATGAGCTATACCAGGCTTATAAGGCAAAAGTGGAGGAAGTGAGTGGGGGGGAAACGAAGTTGTCGTATGCAACCTTTTGGCAGCTGATGATTTTAAAAGCTTCAGGAGGCAAAGGTGGAGTGTTGGGTTTTGATCAGAGATATAAACAAGAGTTGAACCACTATGGTTTAAGAGGTGACATGGATGACTTGAAAAAGGCTCTTGAAGGAGGGAAGAAGTTGAAAGTGGCGTCGATTTTGGATATTTACTCAGAAAAGAGGAGCAATATTGCGTTTATTGGTAAAGCGAGAAATCAGTTGGAGACTCCGCAACAGAGGTATCAGATGTCATATGTGACTTGGAAGTCAGGAGCAGCTAGAGATATTGCTGGAACGGTATTGACTAGTGTGATACCTGAGGGGTTTACGTTGAGAAGGGGAGATGGGACTAAAGATGATGTGGAGATTGATATTACTGGATCATCTGCGATACCACCGTTTATGGATGGGGCGCATGCAATTCACATTCCAAAAGAAAAGGATCAAGGTGGGACAGTAAGAATTGTGTCTAAGACGAGTCAAGAAAATTAGTAAATAGTGTATAATATGGGATATGAATAAGATAGAAGCATTACTGTCACTGATTGAGTTGGCGGCTGATCCTGACCTTGAAGATTTGGATCAAGTTGACCATGTTGGAGATTTGGGATCGTTTGAGTTTGAGGGCAGAGGTTATGATTATTTGTTTTTGTGTAGTGAAGAGTTTGGTGAAAATGAGGATAAGCGGATTGAGTCTTTGGTTATTGTGCCTGGTCAGGGTTTTGTAGTGCTTACTGTGGATAGTAATGATAATTTGAGTCGAGTGAATTGGGTAACAGAAGATGAAGATACACCTGAAAATTTGGAGCTTTATAATGATGACCACATCCTTGGAAAACTAGGCTACGACGAAATTGTAGAACATGTATCTGAAGCTTTGAAAAGATTTGTGTTTGGAGATAGAGATCCAAATAAGGTTTTGGGTGAGTTGGCCGCACAAGGCTAAAAAAGGTTGATATATATCCTATAGTGTGTTAAAATTCGGGCTATGAGTTCAAAAGAACGTGAGAAACCAGGTCTAGTTGAAGAGACTTCGCTCAGTATTCGGGGAGGTTTTGATTTTGACGAAGAAACAAACATGGATGATGTTTTTGGGTTTGATGAAGAAACTGAGTTTGATCTACCTCCTGAAATGATTGAGTTGTCGAGTGAGTTTAGTCAGATGATGGAGGCTACTCGAGAGACTAATTTTAGTGACTCTAGTAATGTGGCTGAGACGATCGCTAGAGTGACACAGTTGGCTTTTGGAAATAAAACAGAGGCTTTTGGGGATAGTATTGCTGAGAAGCATGTGACTCACAGTAAGGTATTTGGCACATATGTAAATGCTGAAGATCCTTTGGCTGCGATTGATGTTGCAGATGTGAGGAAAAGTGTTGAAGAAGAGATAGATAGAATGGTTGCTTTGGATGAGTCAAGAGGAGAACAAGTAGTGGGGTTAACTGGGGCTAAGGATTTGGATAAAGCAGCCTATGTAAAGTCGGTTGAAAACGTAGTCTCAATTATTGAGGAGTTTAAGAGGTCATTTGCTTATGTGTTGGATTATCACCAGATGCAAACAGGCGAGAAACTTAATGGAGTTAGAGATGCGATCCTAAGGTTTAGTATGGTGGCTTTGACGTTTCGAAAATCGGACGAAAAGCTTCGAGAAATGGTTGAGGCTTTTTGGATTAGAAGGTTGGAAACAGATAAGAAGCTAAGACATGCGAGTGATTTTTCTGGGTTTCCATATGTGATGGGAATGGGTGAGAAGTATGTGGATAAGATGGTTGGAGAAGAGAAGGAACAGAAAAAGTATGATCAAGAGGCTTGGGCAATAAAGGGTATAGTTGATTCTTGGAAGAATCATGAGGATGAGATTCGTTACAAAAAAGAAACTGGCACCAAAAAAGACAGATTGAGGATGCTTTATTGGATTAATACTGAAGGTGGAAAGGTGCCGGCTGTTTTGGAGTTTGATACTACAAAAGAAGTTGATGATATAGCCTTGGCTCAAGTGCTCGAGCATTTGAATACTAAAAGAGCATATGATTCCAAGTTAGTTGTAGATGCTCAAAAAATGGCTCATTTGAGGTCGATATCTTTTCAGGTGAAGCCGTTTAATAAAAAACCTGAATACTACAAGATGTTGGCCAATAGTTGTGATGTGATTGTGAGTGGCGATGATGTGAAGCGTGAGAGAAGTGGAAATGAAGTGTTGAAACATTTGCACGCACCAGACTCGACAATGATGACTCTAAACAGAGCTCATTTTTGTGTGAATTTGATGTTTAGTGACGATATTTTGAGAAATGTGAGTGTGTTTACCAGGCATAAAAGTGCAGATGGAAAGTTGGCCAGTAAAGTTGGTCACGAAATTGCAGGGGCTGTTTTTGCTTCGAGTCATGATGAGAGGCCAGTTGAGATTAGAAAACATAGCGGAGATAACCGTGGTTTGCCTCATATGACTTTGATAGATGTCTTGGAAGGTAAAGAGATGGGGTATGACCAAATTGGGTTAATTTTGCCGATGGATGTGCATGAGTTATCTATGATTAGATACCACGAGTATGCCGAGTTGAGTGATTTAGTGGAGGAGTTTAATCAAAGAGGACTGACTTATGAGTACAATGGCAAAATTTATCCGTTGAAGTTGAGTACTGGTAGGTTGCTGGGGTTGTCGTCTTTGGCTGAGATAAGGCCAGATGTGGCCACGAGTCACTTTTTGGTGGATGCACCCAAAGGGCTGCAGTTGGCTTTGATGGGGATGATTTCGGCTAGTAACCAGCCTAAGTTTTATGAGAAGTTGGATAAATATGTGGATGAGTTTTTGAAGAATCAAGGTGAGGTGAGCGAGATTGACTTGAGTGAGTTTAAAGGGGCTTTGCATCAGTCGATTGTGATGGCTCATCAAGAGGTGAAACATGCTTTTAAAAATGCGGCTGCCCCAAGTGTGTTGGCCGCAATTGCAGGGATGGTGGAAGATCCTGTCAAGATAGGAGCAAGGTATATTGGTAAAGGAACTGATCAAGTGGCGGTGGGAAGTATGATGAATTCATTGTTGAATACAAGTGATGAAGACGCAAATGAGTTGTTGGTAGATGTGAACAAGAAGATGCCTAAGGATAAAAAGCTGGCACATTTTACGCAGGCTTTTTATGCTTGGTATTTTGGAACTGCTTTGGCTAGTGGGTATGATGAAGGTTTGGGAGTAGTTGGAGATGTGGAGAAGTTTGTGAAACTTGATTTGAATATGAAAGAAGATAGAGAATTTGTGGCATCTGGTTTGGCTAAACGCTTTGTGCATAAAACTAAAGTTAATGATGAGGAAAAACCGGTTGGAGCTTTTGTGGAAGATTTGTCAGCCCTGTTGGAACTGAAAGCCGGTGGACGCCAAACCTTTGATAGGTATTTAACCAAACTTGGAGTGTTTACTGATCAATACAGATTGGTTAAGGGCAAAGACTTGGTGGTTATGAGACCAACTGAATTGGCTGAAATGCTAGAAACTGCGGAGTATGTTAAAGAGTTAGTTTATGATCGAAGGGCGACTTATGGGCAGTTAAAGGATGGAATTAGAGCGGGGTTTGACATGATCTTTACAGGGCGAGATGAAGAGTTGAGTCAAAAAGCTTTTGACGACTTGATTGTTGCGGCCGATGATAGAGGTGACGATGCTTCGAAGTTGAGAAAAGCAGCTGAAGCTTTTGTAGTGAGTCATGATTTTGCTGGTGGAGAGGTTACTGCTGAAGAAGTGGTTGTGAGGCTAAAGAAAGTTGCACATGAGGTGGCAAGTGATAAAGCCTATATGACTATGAGAGATGGAGCAAAACAGTGGTCTAAAGTTGTGTCAAAAAGATATATTGTGGCCAAGGCCTTGATGGAAGGGCTGTTGGCGGCTTAGTAAAATAAGGAGAAAATATGAATACTGAAAGATATATGAGTCATAAGGATTTGGTAAGTTCAGTAAGTGAGCCTAGTTTGTTGGTGGTGAGTGAGGTGAAGAATAGGAGAGAAGAGAAGAATTTGATATTTATGCAGGAAGAAGAGTTGTGTGAGGCATTAGAGGTGATGAGTGATTATTATGCTGAAGCTGGGAAGGAAAAGAAGTGTGAGAAGTATTTGGGGTATTTGGAAGAGGCTGTGATAACAGTGGTGAAGTCGATGGAGGAAACTGGGAGATTAGATGGAGAAATGTTGGGTCAAGTGTGTGAAGATTTGGATGAGAAGATTGAAGAGGTGAGTAAATATTCACAAGGTAAGAATCAGAGTTATTTGAAGAGTTTAGTTGCCTTGAGAGAGTATATGGGAGTGGCACGAGATGAGAGGTTTAAAAAGAGTACTTATGGATATTTGGAAGAGTCTTTGGTTGAGGTGAGGAAGGTGATTAGGGGAGAAGAAGAGATGTTGGAAGCGAAGTTTGCAGCGGAGATGGAGGAGCAAAGGTTGGCATTGGAATCTGATGAGGAAGTTGATGAATTAGTTTTCGTAGGTGATGGTGAGTTTGTCCCAAAAAGTGTAGCTGAAGAAGAGGATTTGCCTGTGCTGAGTCTGGATGATCTACTTGGTGGTTTGAAGTTGTAACTTGAGTTGAGAGAGCTAGGTAAGTGTCGGAGAGGAGGGAATCGAACCCTCTGTCTCTGCGTCCCGAACGCAGCATGATACCAGTTCACTACTCTCCGTGTTTGCATTGCGGGCAGGCCGAACGGAGCACTCTACCGATGAGCTACACCCCGAGATGTTTGTTAAGGAGTGTCCCGTTTGGGGAGTGTCCCCAAATTCCTCTGCAATATAGTGCCCCCGGTAAGAATCGAACTTACATTGCAGGTTTAGGAAACCTGTGTTCTATCCATTGAACTACGGGGGCTTAGTGGAGGTATTTTAGCGCGTTTTGGTGAGTCTGGGGAGTAGTGTAGTCAAGATGATATAATCTGGGGTCTATGAGTGAAACTGTAAGGTATAGTTATAGTGATGGTGCCCAGGAGGTATTGAGCCGATTGTCTGTTGTGGTGGTGGTTGGTGACAGTGATGTGATGGAGAGAGAAGTATGCCTTAAGGTGCCAAAGGATGAGAAGTTGCTTTTGATGGGGGCTTTGGTGAATAGGCTACTTGATTATTCCGATACCAAAACTATGCATAAGTTGTTGTGGGTGACTGATTTGGATGAGGAGGTTTGTGGGCAGTTGGAGAAGATGGCCAATTTGGAAGGTGGGATCAACGAAATACGTGATGCAGCTGATAAGTTTGTTGAGGAGGAATTAGATGAAGAAGAGAAGGCGCGGAAAAGGCAAGCTTATCAGGAAAAGCATTCGAGACTGTTTATTGAGGATCTTTTGAAGAAGTCTTTACCAAGTGGTGTTTCTGCTGTGAAGGCTTTGAGTGTGTTTAGAGATAAGTATTATTTGAATTTGTGGGATAAGTGGAGCGAGAGGGGAATTGTGGGAGTAGTGTTTGAGGAAGTGCTTAAGGATGTTGACTTTTGAAGCGTATAGCGTAATGCGAAGAGAACAAGTACAGAAGGTATGGAAAGTATGGGAAGTATAGAAGTTTAGAGGCTCAAAGGATCAAAAGCCTAAAAGAACAAAGGCTTAGAAGACGAGTATGAGAGGTACGAGAAGTATGAGAAGTATAGAAGCTCAAAGGAACAAAGGGGTAGAAGTAGATAAAGTACAGAAGCCTAAAGGCGTGGAGGCATAGAAGCTTTTATTTGAGGTTGATGGAGTAGAGATTTGGTGGAAGATTTGGGTTGTTGGTTAGGTTGGTGAGGATGATGATCTTGGAGCCGTTGGGCCAGGGATAGACAAAGTTTTCGTAGTATGTGCCTTGAAATAAAGTGGTTTGGTTGGTGTTGTCGTATTCGATGATATTGATGCCATCTTGGGAGTTGATAAGGACGTGTTTGGAGGTGGGGAACCATTGGTAGTCAAGGAATGGGAAAGATGAGTATTGGCCTCTAAAGTTGGCAATAGTTTGGGTTAAGTTATTGGGATCGCGAAGCTTGGATGAGTCAGTTGCAGCAAAGAGAGTTGATTCATCCAGGTTGGTGATGAGTTGGATTTTGGTAAATGATTCGATGTCATCTTCTTGGGTTTGGGGTGAGTTGTAGATTAGGAAGTTTCGGTCTTCTTTGAGGTCGTAGATATAGACGCTACCAGGTTCGATTTGGCGCGATTGGGGTTGGGAGTTGCTTGCTGGAAGTTGAGGGATAAGTTCTTCTGGGATGGTGACATTTTGGGTGGCTGTGTAGAGAAGTTTTTCTCCGTCTGGTGAGAAGTAGATGTTTTTGGCACTGGCAGTGGCGATTTGGATCATTTCGTCTGGAAGAGTGAGGAGGAGTTGTTTTTCTCTTTGAGTGATTTCTTCTTCCCAAGTTGAAAGGAGGAGTGAGAGTTGGGAAGAGGCGTCGGTGAGGCCTGAGCGTTTGGTGTAGGAGTTTATGTCTAGAAGGTAGGTGGCATTGGCAAAAGAAGCAATGATTTCGGTTGAATCTGGTGCCCAGAGAAGGTCGGAGTCTGTGTATGATTGGGCTTGGGGTGTATCGGCAATGAGTTTGGGGCCTTTGTTAAAGAGGTTGGGGCGGTCGTTGAGTTCAAGTACATAGAGACCGTCTTTTAGCTGGGCTGATGGTGAAGCGATGGTAAAGGCCAATTTTTGACCGTCTGGAGAAGGGGTGATGTTGATAGCACCAGAGAAGGTGAGTGGTGACAAGGCCGGGACTGATCTGAAGAGGTGGGCATTTGTGGTGGTGACTAGCTCAGATTCGATAAGGATGTTTTTCTTCCAGGTGGTGAAACCGTCCTGGCGGATTTCGATGTCGTAGTTGCCAGGCTTGAGGTTGATAGTTTCGTCGGTGACTTTGTTGGTGGCGACGCCGTCGATCAAGATTCTAGCGCCTTGGGGATTTGAAGTGGCTTCTAAGACCCCAGTTCCAGCAAGAGTGCCTTCTCGGGTGGGGCGATAGCCTTTGGCGTAGCGGATGGCTAGAAGAGTACCGATAATAATGAAAGTGGCTGAAGCGAGAGTGACAATTAGGCGTTGGTTTTTTTTGAGGTGGGGTTTGATCATGGGTTGATTATAGCTAGAAATGGTGGAGCAGAGAAGAGCGGAAAGTAGGGAGGTGCGGAAGGTAGGGAATACAGAAAGTACAGAAGGTACATGAGGCAGAGGAAGTTTAAAGCGCAAAAGCTTAAAAGCCCAGAGGCATAGAAGTTTAGAGGCTCAAAAGAACAAAGGCGCAAAAGCCTAGGAGACAAGTCTACAAGAGAACAAGTATATAAGGTAGGGAAAGTATGGAGGTACGCGAGGTACAAAAGATCAAAAGCACAAAAGCACAAATGCGTAGAAGATGAGTACAAAAGGTATGAGAGGTATGTTTGGGTAATACAGTTGTAACAAATAGAAATGTAATTGAGATATTAAGAAATATGATGGAAACACAATAGAGATGTAGTTTAAGTATATTGGGTAATCGGCTGTGGGCGAGCCACAGCCGATTGGTGCCGGGATGTTAGTTAAAACTAGGCCAAGATAGGCACCAAGGGGTTTTTTCTTGGAGGATTTGTTGGACAAAGTCAGGGACGATCATTTCGGATTGAGAAATTGATTGGAAGTTGGGTGGTTGATTTCGTCCACTTAGAGGATCGAGAAAAAGCCACTTTACTTCTAGTTCACCGGGATCAAAGTAGTGGGCGACGAGTAAATCAGATTCAAAGTGATAAACGTATGGGGCTGTAGGGGTGTAATAACTGAAAACCACTCGGTTATCAGACAACAAAATGACTGTGATTTTGCCTCTTGCCTCAACTGACTGGGCTACTGCCAATAAATTGGAGTTGGTTGAGAGCCTTGCCCATTGGTTATCAACACCTTGATCATCGGTAAAGACCAGTGGTTGGCTGTTGGGGTCGGAGTGTTTGAGAGTGAAGACAACATGGCTTTGAGATTCCCAGTGTGGTTCGAATACTGCCCAATCGGAGTTGATGCTTACGACGTAACAGGATTGGTATTCGATTGGATCAACGATTGGGGAAAGTGGAGTTGCGGACTGGTCTGAATCAGGTGGGTTTGGTTGGTTTGATCGTGCAAACACAAAGGTGCTGGCGCAACACAAAACGAACCCTAATATGATTATTGGTTTGATTTTCTTCATCGATTTACCTTTTCAAAGGGCTATGTGAACAAAAAATTCCCAGCAGAGAATTATATCAGTTAAATGGGTTTTGTTTGGGTAAGGTTTGGGTTTGGTAAAATAGGGGTGCACCTTGATTTAGTGATTGAGTAATTAGCCAAGCGGCTGGAAGGAAGAGTTGTTGTGAGTAAAGATGTGATTGTCCGAAGCCTGGATCGATTGAGATATCGAGAGATAGCAGTTTCAGGTTTTGACCCAGTTGATTATGTATTTGGCAACTTGTTGGAGTTGTTGGAGTTGGTAGAAATGCCGTTGGACCAAGTGCTGACTCCAGAAAACATTCGGATGTTTTGTTCCAGCAGTGGTTTGATGTGGATTGACGAGAATAGTCATGGAGTGTTTTTGCCTGACCTTTTGGATACATACAAAGGGTTGAAGGATTTAAATACACTTGCCTCTTTGTGGGTGGATATCGGTTTTGTGTATGGTATCTGTGGTCTAAAAGACGGCTTGGACAAAACACGAGCCGTGGAGAAAGCGCCTGGTCTAGTAGAGCAATATCTAGAAGTAAAGCCAATGATTGAGACTGGCAGTGATTGGGTGTTGCGTGATCAAGTGATGGCGATAATGGATGAACGGGATATCTACTACCGATATTTGGCTACTCATGACCAAGGAGATATGATGGACGTGGTTTATCGGATATACGATGATCGTGTGATTACCTACAATTCCAAATTGGGAAGGTATATTAAGAAGGGTTAACAATAAGGTGCGTGCCGCGCGAGGTCGAGATGTTAATCTCGCGCGGTAAGAATTTTGTCTGGTAAAATATGAGTGTACGTTAAATTTTTGGCTAGTGTTTGATTTTCAATTCCAAGTGAAGTTGTTAGATCCTAAGGAGGATAACAATGGATTATGAAGTTAGAGCAATCCCAAGTTTTAAGACTGTGGTGGAAATTGATGGCACACCAAAGCGGTGTCATCTAGTGAAAGTGTCTGAACTGATGAAGTTGCTTAGTCCAGATAATCCAAGAGATGGACATGTGCTGCGTGAGTTGTTTAGTGTTGAGAGCGTTGTGCGATTGGTTGGTTCAGGAGGCTTTTTTCGCTTGTTCGTGGGAGGCAAGTGCCAGCTTCTTCAACCCGAGGAGGTATATGGGAGAATATTTGTGGCAGGAGATGCAGCCATTGAATATAAGATGACTCGATTGGTTGTTGATCGCTACGATCAAGTGGAAGAAAAGTTGGTGGCGGAAATGGTACAAATGCACCAACAAGGTCTGAAGAATTATGGGTATGTGGTGATTAGTTTTGATCCTGATGTGGCAGAGTCGTTGCGGCAATGGTCAGAATCTGAGCAAGGTTATGATGAATTACCGATTTCATCTGTTGATGGGATGACCCACTGCTTTTATGACCCAAATCTATTTGAACCGTTTACTCGTGATGATTTGAATGTAGTTGATTGGGTAGTTAGCTACGATGATGTTAAAAAGAAATATGTGGGATTGAAAAAAAAGTGAGCTAGCTTGACGTGCTTTGAGCCGCTGAGGGGATTCCCGAGGCGGCTGTTTTTTTCTCTGGTATAATCTGGGCGAGCACGTTGATATCTTTGTTGAGTTTAAAGTGTTTGAGTTCTAAGGAGATTTACTGATGGATCAAACTTTGATGTTGGTAAAAGGTTATGTTTCTGTTGGTCGATTTAAAGGAAAACCAATCAAAAGCAACTTTGCTTTGATTTCTGATGTGGTCAATGCGGTGCGGACTTTTTTGCCAAATGCTAGTTATAGAGACATTTTGGACACTGCTCCTATTTTGTCCTACGAAAACTTGGCTAGTGTGCCGATGATACAGGTTGGTGATGAAGTCAATGTATATGACACAGAGACAGCCTTGCAGTTTGCGTATGAATGTCCAGACAATGCCGGGATATCTTATTGGTTTGCTTTGGATCTAGTGAATCACTTTGCTGATATAAATGCTAAAACAAACTTGAAATTGGCTAAGTTGTTTCTCGAAGATTTGGAGACTGATGGATACGTCGTTTTGGATGGCTATTACGATTTGAGTGTGCTGGTCGATCATTTGATGGACATTAAACAGTATGGGGGACTTATGAGACATGAGTTGGAAGATGGAAGTTAACGTGCTGTTATCATTTTTGATCGTCAAAAATGGGAGTTACTAACTACCTGTGAGGAATATCCAGACTCTGTCTATTCTATGGCGCAGTCACATGGGTTGTTTATTAACCTAGTGAGTTTGGGATAAGTTGTCCGTCGAATAGTATTTGCCAAGAAAGTTGGTTGAAAATCAAAACGTGCTTTGAGCCGCTGAGGGGATTCCCGAGGCGGCTAGTTTTTTATTTGGGGTAAGTGGTGGTGGAGAGGAGTGTTTGTTTGGGTATAATCTGAATAATTACTCTAATTAAACAAAT
>CBDUQH010000014.1:0-16465 GCA_965369335.1 uncultured bacterium | reverse complement strand
GGTCGAGGTCTTGAGAGTTTTCAGTGGTCAGTGATGAGTGATCAGGGTTGGAGGCGGTGGGGTTGGGGAGAGATGGTGAGTTTTCAGTGGTTAGTGGTGAGTGGTCAGTGTCGGTTGATTGATTGATTTTTTGCTCGAGGAGGGCGAGACGGTTGTTGAGTTTGGCTTCGATTTGATCATCTAGGCCTTCGATGGTTTCTGCGGATATAGTGGCGGCTTTGATAGAGTCTGCAACTAGGTCGCCAAATTTGGCGTTGGTGGCAGCTATGTCATAGGCAACTAGATCGCCACTGATGGTGGCTGAATCGGCTGTTAGCTGTCCTGAAACTGAAGCATTGCCTTTGACTATCAATGTGCCAAAATCAGCAGAATCAGAGGCTTCTTGGTTGTTGGTTAGGTCGATAGTTAAATTATTGTCAGCAAGTGGGCTGATGGTGTTGGTATTAAGTGCTGGTGTATTGATAAATCTTTGGGCTACAAGTGTTTGTGTTTGAATAAAGCCAGTCTTGAGGTTGGCAATAATGGCGTTGGAGTAGATAGCTGCTTCGGAAATGATTTTGCCTAGAGAGTCGATAATTTGGAAGCTTGATTTGGAAGGTGGTGTAGTGGTTTCGATTTGGGGGAGATTTGCTAACAAGTCTGATGTAGAGGTAACTTCTGTGATCTCGATCTCACCAAGATCTGTAAGAGAGATAGGAGCATAAGCTGAATCTACCTGGAGGAAGGCCATGATTGAAGTTTGAGCAGAACCGGGGATGTAGGGTTCTAGTGCTTTGGCGATGATGGGGCCTGCACCAAGAGCTTTGGTCGCTTTTCCTGGAATTGAAGAGGAAGTGAGGTAGTCTCCAATATTGATTGCTGGAGAGTTAGGGTCAATTCTCACAGGGATGCGGCCTGTGAGGGCAACGGGGACTGAGAAAGGACCGCCCTCGTCATCGTAACCTGGGGTTTTTCCAGAGCTGTCGCCGAGGAGGAGGCCTGGTTGGGTGGTGACTACACCAAGCATGAGAGGGTCTTTGGAACCTGATGATTTTTTGACTTTGATTGCGTTTGAGGGATCGATGCTGACGATGTCTCCAGGCCCAATTGAAGAATCTTCGGTGGCGTACCATTCGGCAACGTCGGCACCTCCAGAGTAAGATGATTCCCATTCCCAGAACCCATCTAAGTAGATATATGCTGTGTCCGTATCAGCAGGAGTTGAAGCACCATATTCAAAGATTTGTTGATCGTCTACAAGGATGGTGCTGAATCCAGGTGCGTATACTGAAGTGCTTTGTGATCTGGTTAAGTAAGAATAGTTGGTTGCGCCATTTCTTCTGACAATTAGGTCACGATTCGTGGCTGTTGTGTTAATGTAGAATGCACTAAGACTAACTTGTGTTGCTAGACCTGAAGTCAAAGAAGAAACGTCTACATCTGCAAAAGATCCAGGCGATCCTGCTGAGACGGCAATTTCATATACTTCTCTATAGACCAGGCCACGTTCGTTCCAGTTGTTGGGCCGATCACCAATGTTGAATTGAGGCATAGCAGCATAGAAGGTGGCTGAGTTGGCAGAGTGGTAGAGGCGGAATTGGGTTTGGTCTTGGAAGACTTTGTCATCGATTTGAAGGTAGACCCAAGAACCTGTGGTGGTGGTAGAAGCTGTACCAAGGCTGGCAGTTGCCCCTGCATCGTATAGTTCTAGAGTGATGGTACCAGCAGAAGCAGTGTAAACCCAAACACCAGCGGAAATTTGTGTGTTGTTATCGTCTAGAAGAGGTTCGACATTTTCTGTGGTAGCCGCAACATCGTTGCTTCTGAATGTTTGGTAGACATATTTGTTGGCCCCTGAAGCACCGTTGACAACTTTTAAGACACGAGCGTGTTTTTCAGGGATTGATTCACCTGTAGCATCTTCTTCTGTGAGAGTGACATTACCATCTTGTTCTTCCCACCAATCAGGTTGGGTACCATCAGCGCTTTCTAAAGATGGATAGTTTTTGATCAAGTTAGTGCTTGAAAGTGATTCAATATTGTTGTTGATAGGTAGCCAGTCAGTGCCATTGCAGAAATAGTATTCTTTGAAGTCTTTGTCGTAGAACATTTGACCTTCGGATGAGGCATCACAGGTACCAGCTCCTCCGGTATAAGTGACACCGACAGCTAAAGCTCCAGAAATTGAGGCAGTGTTGGCTGTGATATCTAAAGTACCTGAAGAGGCTGATATGGAGTGAGCGCCTGTGCCTGAGAAGTCTATGCTAGCTGCGGTTCCACTAATGTCGATGCTAGTAGTATCAAAGACAACTTCGCCTGAGTTGTAGGTTTTTAGTGTTAGGTTGTTGGATTCAAATGATTCACCAGCTTCGACTGTGAGAGGGCCGTTGGATTTGATTGAAGAAGATGTTTGATTGGTTAAATTAAGGTCGTAGGCCATGGAGACATCACCGGCAGCGGTAAATTGGTGAGGTAGAGCTGAAGTGATTTGTGATTGAGAGACGGAGAAGACTGAAGTGTCGTTGTCTTTGACGTTGAAGATGTTGGCTAAAGTGCCATTGGAACCGACGTTTAATGAGAGTAGGTCGTCTGTAGAGGTGGTGGTTGATCCAGGTGACCAGTCGAATTCAACCAGTGAACCGGCGGCGAAAGTGGTGTTGGTGGTGGTGGAGTTGATACCGAGCGATCCGTCTTGGGCGAAGGCTTGGAGTTTGGCTGAAGCGGTGGAGTTTCCTCCGATAACTAGATCAAGGGTGGTGTTGCCTGGGTTTAATATAGTTGAGTTGAGATCCCAATAGGTGGTGCCGCCGCCGCCGAGGTCGTCGAAAGCAACCCAAGAACCTGAGTCTTGATCTGAGTATTCGAGTTGGTTGGTGGAGGTGTTAAGACGGATGCCTGAGTCGTTGGTGTCAGCAGTGGCTCTTTCGAAGAAGATGGTGGGGATGTTGGAGGTGGTGTCGAAGTAGATAAAGTCAGAAGTGTCGCCGCTGGCATAGAATTGGATGTCACCGCTGCTTGCTTCACCAAGATCAATGGCAGCTGAGTTGGCTCCAGTGATGTCACCACCAGAAACTGTTAAGTCTGTGGCGATGGTCAGGTCTGCGTCGAAGAAGCTAGCTGAGTCGACTTCGAGAGTGCCTTCGATGTAGAGGTCGTCATCTGTAGAGAGAGAATGAGAGGTGGTGCCTGAGTCTGATATGGCATTGTAACCAAGGCCAGAAACTCCACCAATATTGATGACGTCGCTGTCAGCGAGAAGGAGTTGACCGCCCGATACGTTGATGGTTAGGTCACCATTGGAGTCGACGGTGAATCTGGCGTCGTTGGTATCGTCACTCTGGCTAAGGCGGAGTTGTTCGGTAGTAGACAGTACTTCGAGTCGAGCGTCTGGAGTGCTATCACTTATACCAAAATTGGCCCCGGTGGTGTAGATGACTTGTGATGCATCACTGACAGAAAACAAGACTGAGTTGGAGGCGTCATCTATGTCACCTAGTTGAACGGTTAAGCTACCTACATTAGTTGCAAAGGCAGAATCGCCAGAACCATTTACTACTATAATGTCGTCAGAAAATCTTATCTGGGAGTCATTGGGGGAGTATATTTCTGGGACAGTACCATCTAGATCAAAAGCAAGGTCGGCGATTGTACCTTGAACACCGGTGAAACTTATGATTCCGTTTGAAGGGTTGTCTATGATGTCACCACTAGCGAGAGAAAGTCTTTCAAGAATTGCGACGTCACCTGTGGTGTTTCCCCCTATAATCAAGCTTTGATTAGAAGTGGTTTGGATTCTGTTTCCTCCTGAGAAGGTGAGATTACCTGATTGAGTGGAAGCTCCAGTGTCGGCAAAGACTTGATAGGTGGCTGAGGAAGTAGCGGTGCCGCCGATGACTAGATCAAGAGTAGTGTTTCCTGGATGGATGACTTCGGCTGTGTTGTCCCAATAGCTGGTACCGCCATCGTCTGTTCCACAAGATAGGTTTCCTGAGCCGTCGGTTTCAAGGGCGGTACAGGAGTTGAAACCAGTAAGAGTGAGGTTTCCAGCCGTGGTGAGAATGAGGTCTCCTGAAGTGGCGGTGGAGAGGGTGAGGTTTCCTGAGGTGGCGGTTAAGTTGGAGGCGCCGGTGCCGTCGATAGAGAAGGCTCCTGAAGAGAGGACATCAAAAGTGCCAGTGATATCGATGTCTAGATTGGCACCAGCGTTGACATCGATAAGGCCGGCAGAAGTGAGATCGATTTCACCTGAAGTTGTGGTGGCGAGGTTTAGGTCTCCTGAAGCGTTGGTAATGGTTAGACCAGCGGCTCCTGGGCCGGTGATGGTGTCTGCTGAGCCATTGAAAGTGAGGTCGCCAGTGGCTGAGAAAGCAGCGTAGTTGGTTGAACCACCGTCACCTAGAGAAGTGATACCAGTGATGTCGACGTTGTCGACGATTTGGAGATCTGAGTCTGAGTCAGATAAAATTCCTTGAATGTCGAGAGTGCCGGTGATAACCACGGCGTCATCTAAGGTGAGGTCCCCGCCTGAATCTGAGATATTGCCTTGAGCGTCGAGGGTACCAGTGACGACAGTGTTGTCATCTAGAGTTAAATCTCCGCCTGAGTCAGAAACATTACCTTGAAGGTCTGAAGTGCCGGTGACAGTTAAGTTGGCAAGAGTGGAGTCTCCAGATACGTCTAGAGTACCAGCGACTGTGGCGGCGCCGTCGGCTTCGATATTGTCTTTGAAGACGATTCTGTCGCCATCGGCTGCTGAGGAATCTAGGAATAGTGCGCCTGAAGTATTTGAGAGGGTGTCGCCATCTAGTCTTAGATTGTCGACGTCGAATTGGGTGAATCCTGAGCCAACTCCAGCTGAAGAGATATCCCAAGTGTCTCCGTTGATAGCGATGGTGTCGCCGCCGTCACCAAGAGTGATGGTGCCGTTGAAAGTGGCAGCCCCATCTACTTGGAGAGCGCCGTTTATTTCTGTATCTCCTTCGACACCCAGGTCGTTGTCGCCATCGGCTAAAGTGAAGGTGCCAGTACCGATGTTGGTTAGACCTCCATCGAGTTGGATCTCTCCGCCACCTGCAACGTTGACATCTAGGTTGCTTGTTGAAACTGGAGCGACTACGACATCTCCAGTGGAAGAACTGAGTGTGTTGCCGTCTAGAGATAGGTTGTCAACTGTAAGTTGTGCAAGGCCGGTGATATTTTGGCCATTTCCAGTTATAGCACCAGTGAGAGTGGTTGCGCCTAGAGATAGTGTTCCTCCAGCATCTAGAGTTAAGTTGGTGGAGCCATTGGTAGTTAGGGTTAAGTCTGTACCGTCTGATTGGAGGACAAAGTAGTTGTCGGTTTCACCGTTGGGGTTTAGGTTTAGGTTGCCAGTGGTATCGCCACCAAGAGTGAGTGTTTCTCCTGATGTGGTTTGGATTTGGTTTCCTCCTGAGAAGGTGAGGCTGCCAGATTGAGTGGAAGCTCCTGTATCGGCGAAGACTTGGTAAGTGGCTGAGGAAGTGGCAGTGCCGCCGATGACTAGATCAAGAGTGGTGTTGCCTGGGTGGATGACTTCAGCTGTAACATTCCAGACTGAAGCGCCTGTGTCATCTGAGCCACAAGATAAGTTGCCTGAGCCGTCTGTTTCAAGGGCGGTACAACTGTCGAATCCAGTTAATGTGAGGTTGCCAGCAGTGGTGAGGATGACGTCACCTGAAGTAACAGTGGAGAGAGTTAGGTTACCTGAAGTGGCGGTGAGGTTTGAAGCACCAGTGCCGTCGATTGAGAAAGCTCCTGAAGAGAGGACATCAAAAGTGCCAGTGATGTCGATATCTAGGTTTGCTGAGGCGTTGATATCGATGAGTCCGGCGGAAGTGAGGTCTATTTCACCAGAAGTTGTGGTGGCTAGGTTTAGGTCTCCTGAAGCGTTGGTGATGGTAAGACCAGCGGCACCTGCTCCAGTGATGGTGTCGGCACTGCCTGTGAAGGTGAGGTCGCCAGTGGAGTTAAAGGTGGCGTAGTTGGTGGAACCGCCATCACCAAGAGTGGTGGAGCCAGTAATGTCTAGATCGTCAACTATTTGGAGATTGGAGTTGGAGTCAGAAAGAACCCCCTGTAGATCGAGGGTGCCAGTGATGATTGTGGCGTCGTCTAAAGTTAGGTCACCGAGTGAATCTGAGATGTTACCTTGGGCGTCTAAAGTGCCGGTAACTACAGCATTGTCGGCGATGGTGAAGTCTCCAAGAGAGTCTGATACATTGCCTTGAAGATCTGAAGTACCGGTGACAATTAGATTGGCTAGTGTAGAGTCTGCAGAGACATTTAGTGTGCCTGCGATTGTGGCAGCGCCGTCGGCTTCTAAATTGTCTTTAAATACGATTCTGTCTCCATCTGCCCCTGAAGAGTCTAAGTAGAGGAATCCAGAAGTGTTGGAAAGAGTGTCGCCGTTGAGATCTAGGTTGTCGACAGTGAGTTGAGCAAGGCCGGTGATGTTTTGGGAGTTACCGGTGATGGCACCTGTTAAAGTGTAGGCGCCAATCTCAAGAGTACCAGATGAAGAAATGGTATTGGTGCCACCACCAGTGAATGAGAGATTGGCGCCTGAACCAGTGAAGGTGAGGCCGGTGGTGCCTGATACTTCGAGGTCGTCTCCGATTTGGACAGCTGAATCGGAGTCTGAAAGTATACCTTGGAGGTCTAGGGTGCCGGTGATAACGGCGTTGTCATCGATGGTTAAATCTCCGCCTGAGTCAGCAATATTGCCTATAAAGTCAGAAGTGGAGGAGACTGAAAGAGTACCTGTGATGGAAGTGTTGTCGGCAAGTGAGATGTTGCCAGTTGTGTTGCCACCAATGGTTAGGAGTTGGTCGTTGGTGGTTTGGAGAGTGCCATTGGCTGTTAGGTAGGTGGCACCATTGGCACCGGCTGAGACTGATGCAGTTGGGGTTCCTGTTAAGACATTTAGGATTGAGAAGGCGGCGGAGGAAGAAGCTTGTCCACCGACTAGGAAATCAGCTGAAGTGTTTTTGGGATAAAGAGTGCCATTGGCTTGATCCCAGAATGTGGAAGCGCCTGCAAGAGCGGCAGGGTCTGCCCAAGTGAGATCTCCGGATGAATTGGTTTGAAGGACATAGCCATCGGTGATGGTGCCTGGGAGGGTGTAGGTTATGTTGGTACTGACAGAAGATGGGGCCTGGAGAGCGATGTAGTTGGATGAGTCTGAGTCAGCCAATCTTAGGTCAGATTGGGCGTTTAGAGTTAAGTCGGAAGTGAAGGTGCTCGAGCCGTTGACGGTAAGGGCATTGTCAGCAAGTGAGAGGAGGTCTGTATCTGAAGTGAGGCCAATGGTGGTGCCGTCTAGGTTAAGTGAATCGATTACAAATGAAGTGAAGCCTGTGCCAGCACCGGCTGAGGAGATGTCCCAAGTGTCACCGTCGATGGCGATGGAGTCACCGCCATCACCGAGGACAAGGACTCCATTGGCGGTTAAGTTAGTGAGAGTAGTGGTGCCAGAAACATCTAAAGTACCTGCGACTGTGGCGGCGCCGTCGGCTTCGATGTTGTCTTTGAAGACAATTCTGTCTCCATCAGCTCCGGAAGAGTCTAGGTAGAGAGCGCCTGATGTGTTGGAGAGGGTATCTCCATCTAGTTGTAGATTGTCGGCTTGGAGGAGTGCAAGGCCGGTGATGTTTTGGGAGTTGCCAGTGACAGCTCCAGTGAGAGTGAAGGCACCGATTTCGAGAGTGCCAGAGGAAGAGATGGTGTTGGTACCACCACCTGAGAAAGTTATGTCTGATCCTGATCCGGTGAAAGTTAATCCAGTGGTTCCAGATATTTCGAGGTCATCGGCAATTTGAACGGCTGAATCTGAGTCTGAAAGAGTGCCTTGGAGATCTAGAGTGCCGGTGATAACGGCGTTGTCGGCAATGGTGAAGTCACCCAGTGAATCGGACACATCTCCTTGAAGATCGGATGTGCCGGTGACGGTGAGGCTTGATAGAGTGGTGGCACCTGAGCTGAATGAACCTGCAGTTAGAAGTCCTGAGATAGTGGCGGCGCCGTCGGCCTCGATGTTGTCCTTGAAGACAATTCTGTCTCCGTCGGAACCGGAAGAGTCTAGATAGAGGAATCCGGAAGTGGCTGAAACAGTGTTACCGTTTAAGTCTAGGTTGTCGACTGTTAAGTTGGTGAGGCCGAGGACGTCGCCATCTAGGTTTAGGGTGATAGTGCCTGAAGTGTTGTCGACTGATGTGATGTTGGTGCCACCAGCGATGGTAAGTGTGTCACCTTGAGTGATGGCGGTTGATCCAGTGTCTCCGGCTGAGGTGAAGAGCGTGCCTGAGAGTTGGGTGGTGCCAATGGTTAGACCTGATGTGTTTCCAGCGGCATCGATATCCCAGGTGTCGCCGTTGATAGCGATGGAGTCACCACCATCTCCAAGAACAAGTTGGCCGTTGAAAGTGCCGGTGCCAGAAATGGTGAGAGCAGCAAGATTGGTGTCGTCAGCTACATCTAAGGTTCCTGCAATAGTGGCAGCGCCGTCAGCTTCAATATTGTCTTTAAATACGATTCTGTCTCCATCAGCTGCAGATGAGTCTAGGAAGAGTGCTCCCGAAGTGTTGGAGAGAGTATCTCCATCTAGTTGTAGATTGTCGGCTTGGAGGAGTGCAAGGCCGGTGATGTTTTGTGAGTTACCGGTGATAGCTCCGGTTAAAGTGTGGGCGCCAATCTCAAGAGTACCAGATGAAGAAATGGTATTGGTGCCACCGCCGGTGAAAGATAGATTGGCTCCTGAACCAGTGAAGGTGAGGCCAGTGGTTCCAGAGACTTCGAGATCGTCGGCTATTTGAACGGCTGAATCTGAGTCTGAAAGAGTGCCTTGGAGGTCGAGAGTGCCGGTGATAATGGCGTTGTCGTCGATAGTTAAGTCACCGCCTGAATCGGCAATGTTGCCAACAAAATCTGAGGTGGAGGATACAGTTAAAGTACCAGTGATGGAGGTGTTGTCAGCAAGAGAGATGTTTCCGGTTGTATCTCCACCAATGGTGAGTAGTTGATCGTTGGTGGTTTGGAGGGTGCCATCGGCCGTTAGGTAGGTGGCGCCGTTGGCTCCTGCTGAGACTGAAGCAGTGGGAGTGCCTGTTAAGACATTTAGGATTGAGAAGGCTGCAGATGAAGAAGCCTGTCCACCGACTAAGAAATCAGCAGTTGTGTTTTTGGGATAGATGGTGCCGTTGGCTTGAGACCAAAGGGTTGAGGCCCCTGCCAAGGCAGCTGGATCGGCCCAAGTAAGAGCACCTGAGCCATCTGTTTGGAGGATGTAACCGTCGGTGATGGTTCCTGGGAAAGTGTAGGTGATGTTTGAGCCAACTGAGGAGGGGGCTTGGAGAGCGATGTAGTTGGAAGAGTCAGAGTCGGCGAGTCTAAGGTCTGATTGGGCGTTTAGAGTTAAGTCTGAAGTGAAGGTACCTGAGCCGTTGATGGTTAGGGCATTGTCAGCCAAAGAGAGCAGGTCGGTGTCTGAAGTGAGGCCAATGGTGGTACTGTCTAGATTTAGGGAGTCGACAACAAAGGAAGTGAAGCCCGTGCCTGCGCCAGCTGTGTCGATGTCCCAAGTGTCACCGTCGATAGCTATACTGTCTCCGCCGTCGCCAAGGGTGATGGTGCCGTTGGCGGTTAAAGCTCCAGTTAGAGTTGTGTCTGAGGAAACATCTAGAGTGCCGGTGATTGAAGTGTTTTCGGCTAGAGAAATGTCACCAGTGGTGGAGCCACCTAAGGTAAGGGATTGGTTTTGTGTGGTTTGGATGGTGTTGCCTCCTGAGAAAGTGAGGTTGCCGGATTGGGTTGAAGCTCCTGTGTCGGCGAAGATTTGGAATGTTGCTGAGGAGGTGGCGGTGCCGCCGATGACTAGATCTAAGGTGGTGTTGCCTGGGTGGATGACTTGGTTTTGGGCTACCCAGATAGAGACATCGCCGTCATCGACTCCACAAGAGAGATTGCCAGAGCCGTCTGTTTCAAGGGCGGTACAGTCGGTGAAGCCAGTGAGGGTGAAGTTGCCGGCGGTGGTGAAGACAAGGTCTCCCGAGGTGGCGGTGGTAAAGGCAAGATTGCCACCGGTGTTGGTGAGGGTGAGACCGGAGGCTCCTGGGCCGGTGATGGTGTCGGCAGAGCCAGTAAAGGTGAGGTCGCCGGTGGAAGAGAAAGTGGCGTAGTTGGTGGAACCGCCATCACCAAGAGTGGTGGATCCAGTGATGTCGAGGTCATCGACGATTTGGAGGGCTGAGTCTGAGTCTGAAAGAATGCCTTGGATGTTTAGAGTGCCAGTGATGACAGCGTTGTCGGCGATGGTGAAGTCTCCAGCGGAGTCGGAGATGTCGCCGATAAAGTCAGAAGTGCCGGTGACTGAAAGGGTGCCAGCGATAGTGGCTGAACCATCTGCTTCGATGTTGTCTTTGAAAACTATTCTATCGCCATCACTGCCAGAAGAGTCTAAGTAGAGGAATCCGGATGTATTAGAGAAGGTGTCGCCGTTTAAGTCTAGATTGTCGACTGTAAATTGAGTGAAGCCTGAACCAACTCCGGCCGAAGAGATGTCCCAAGTGTCGCCGTTGATGGCGATAGTATCGCCGCCGTCACCAAGAGCAAGGGCGCCGTTGAAGGTGGCAGAGCCATTGACTATAAGTGATCCAGAGATGGTAGCGGCGCCGTCGGCTTCAATGTTGTCTTTAAATACGATTCGGTCACCATCGGCTCCGGAGGAGTCTAGGAAGAGGAAGCCTGAGGTGGCTGAGAGAGTGTTGGCATCTAAAGAAAGATTGTCGACTGTGAGTGAACCAAGGCCGGTGATATCTTGAGAATTGCCGGTGATAGCTCCAGTGAGGGTGTGGGCTCCAATCTCGAGAGTGCCAGAGGAAGAGATGGTATTGGTGCCACCACCAGTGAAAGATAGATTGGCACCCGAGCCAGTGAAGGTGAGGCCAGTGGTGCCAGAGACTTCTAGGTCGTCGCCAATTTGAACTGCAGAGTCAGAGTCTGAAAGGACTCCTTGGAGATCAAGAGTGCCGGTGATAATGGCGTTGTCTGCAATGGTGAAGTCGCCAAGAGAGTCGGAGACGTCGCCTTGGAGGTCTGAAGTGCCGGTGACGGTGAGACTGGATAAAGTGGTGGATCCTGAGCTGAATGAGCCTGCTGTTAACAGGCCAGAGATGGTGGCGGCGCCATCGGCTTCGATGTTATCTTTAAATACAATTCTGTCCCCGTCGGCACCAGAAGAGTCGAGATATAGGGCTCCTGAAGTGTTGGATATAGTGTCTCCATCGAGTCTTAAGTTGTCGACATTGAATTGAGTGAATCCTGATCCAACTCCTGCAGAAGAGAGGGACCAAGTAGAGTTGGTTAAGGTGTCACTGGCAGCTATATTGATGGTGCCTGAGGCTGCGTCTAGGGTTAGTGATCCACCACCACCTGAGCTGAGTGTGACTGATCCAGCACCAGTATAACTTTGGCCGGTGGCTATAGAGATGCCACCGGTGTCTGTGGTGATAGAGTCGACTGTTAAAGAATCTTGAATATCTACTGTGCCACCAGCGTTTATGGTCAGGGTGGCGCCATCGGCGGTGATTTGATCTCCATTGACAGTTAAAGTTCCAGCCAAAGTTAAGTTGCCAGATGAGTCTAGAGAGTTAGTGGTATCGAAGAAGTTTAAGTTGCCAGCTGGATTTAGAGTTAGGTTGGAGGAATCGGTGGTGGAGATTTCAAGGTCGGTTCCGTCTGATGTGATGCTTAGATAATCGCCAGTGTCGCCGTTGGGTTGGAGGATTAGATCACCGGTTGTGGATCCACCAAGTGTGAGGGATTGGCCGGTGGTGGTGGCTAGGTTACCATTGGCTGTAAGGTAAGTCCCGCCGGTGGCTCCTCCTGAGATGGTGGCGGTACGGACTCCTGAGTTGATGTTTTTGAAAGCAAAAGCAGCTGAAGCGGTTGATTGACCTCCGATGGTGACATCTACAGTTGAGTTGTTGGGGAAGAGAGCACCGTTGACTGATTGAGACCAGAAAGCGGATGAACCGCCTCCACCTGAGGCTAGGTCATAAACATCGTTAATAGCATCGATGATGCCTTGGGTGAGGGCGGCGTTGATTTGGGTGTCGGCGATGGTGAGAGGGATGTTGGTGACATTTGTGTCGGTGAAGAAAATGTCGTCAACTGAAGAGAAGGAAATGTTTCCTGAGGTTGTAGTGGAAAGTGCGAGGTTGCCTCCGTCTCTGGTGATGCTGCCTCCGTCGGCGACGATGGCGTCTGTGATAGTGATGGTGCCACCGGCTGAGTCGATGGTTAAGTTTCCTGATGTGGTGTCGAGAGTATTACCGTCCAATCTAACGTTGTCGACTGTGAGTGATCCAAGGCCGGTGAGGTCTTGGGAGTTGCCGGTGACTGCGCCTGTTAGTGTCAAAGCTCCTAGTTCTAGAGTGCCTGAAGAAGAGATGGTGTTGGTGCCGCCGCCAGTGAATGAGATGTCTGAACCTGCACCGCTAAAAGTAAGTCCGGTGGTACCAGAGACTTCAAGATCATCTGAGATTAGAACGGAAGAATTTGAATCTGAGAGGGCTCCTTGTAGGTCAAGAGTGCCGGTGATAACAGTGTTGTCAGCAATGGTTAAGTCACCGCCTGAGTCGGATAAGTCACCCACTAGATCGGAAGCCCCAGTGACGGATAGAGTGCCAGTTATGGCGGTGTTGTCGGAGAGGGCAATAGAGCCAGAGCCTGAGTCGATAACAATGTTGCCAGTAGTTGAGCCACCCAAAGTTAAAGTTTCGAGGGAGGTTGATTGGATGGTGTTGCCACCTGAGAAGGTTAAGCTACCTGATTGGGTGGAGGCACCGGTTGATGCAAAGACCTGGTAGGTGGCTGAGGCAGTGGCAGTCCCTCCAATGACTAAGTCAAGAGAAGTGTTGACAGGTCTAACTACTTGGTTGGCAATAACCCAGGTGCTACCTGCTCCTGAGTCATCGGATCCACATGCAAGTACCCCTGAGCCGTCTGTTTCAAGGGCGGTACAACCAGTGAATCCAGCTAAGGTGATCGAGCTGCCGCTTAGGGTGATGGCGTCGCCGCCGTCACCAATTGAGGTAATGCCTGTGGTTGTAAGGTCAGTGAAGGTACCGGCTGCGGCAGTTGAGCCTCCAATAGTGGTGCCGTCAATGGTGCCACCGTCAATGTTTACTGAAGAGGCGGTTAGGGTGCCGGTGTCGGTTAGTTCAGAAAGGAGGATGCCACCGTCTAAGATGTCGAGTTCTGCTGAAGAAATGGTAGCTGCACCAGTGATGATGTTGTTGGTTGAGAGAGTAAGATCGTTACCCAGTGTGAGGCCAGCTGAGAAAGTCCAGTTGGTAGAGATGGTTTCTGATTGGTCGTTTCTGGTAATACCTGAGTTGGTGTAGTCGATGACAATGTTGGCTTCTCCTGAGGGAGAGTTAGTGATAGTGAAGTCTGAGGCGAAGAAATCGAGAGTGGAAAGAGTGGCGACTATTTCTGCATCACCCTCCTCAACACTGACTGCACCAGAGCCTGAATCGTCGTCTGAACAACTAATGACACCGGAAGCGTCGGCTGTAAGGGCTCCACCGTTTGAGTTGCCAGTACAGTCAAGGTTGGCGATGACAAAACTACCAGAGGGGGAGATAGTGATGTTGCCGGTAGTTGAGGAGATGGTTTGGGCTCCGATGAAGGTAATATCATCGTCGATGCCGATGGCTGTGTCGGCGGCTGAGTAAATTGTGGGGTATGAACCATCAAGATTGATGTAGAGATCAGTGTCGTTTGAGCCACCAGAACCTGTGAAGGAAATAATGTCATCGGTAGTGCCAAGGTGGATGGCTTCGCCGTTTGAACCAGAGATGTCGCCACCTGAAACTGATAAGTCTTGACCAACGACTACGTTTCCACCTGAAAAGTTGAACTCGTCTGAAGTGGTGTAGGTGAGAGTACCTGTGTCACCATCTGAAGCAAAGAGTTCAATTCTTCCGTCTGTGGATGAACCGTTACCAATGCGAACTTTGTTTTCTGAAGTGTCGACTGAGAAAGCGACAGAGAGTGAAGAGCCGCCAATAGCAAAGTCATCCGATGTGGAGGTTAGGTAGGTGATTGAACCAGAGTCTGTTAAGAGCCCTCCTCCTGTGCCAATGTCTGCGAGGGCGTCTAGGATGGAGGTTTTTCCTGCAGGTAGGGTAGTATTGGATGCATCAGAGAGGGGGATAGTTGAAGGGGTGTTGTTGTCGTCAAAATTAAGGGTTGAGCTACTAACTAAGTTACCACCGAGGGTTAGAGTTTGGGTAATGTTGGTGGCTTTGGAAATTGTGACTGGGTTGGCACTTTGTGGGTCGATGACGAAGATATTCTCTCCTGAATTGCCGGTTATGTTTAGGGTACTTTGATTACCCAAAAGGTTGATTTTGAAGTCGGCATCGACTGTTTGGTTAGTGAAGTTTAGGACAAGGTCGGATCCGTTAGCATTGATGGTTGATCCGTTGTCGTATGCAGCTTGTAAGTTTGATCCAGCTTGGATTTCGGCCTCGATTTCGGATAAGTGTTTGCCGTCCAAAAGGTCAGCGTTTAAGTTAGGAACTCTTTGGGGTGAGCTGATAACTAGTGGGGCTCCTGTGGTGGTGGATGAAATTAATTGCGATCCTTCGATTGTGCCTGTAACACCAAAATTGAAGTTGGCGTCGATGATGGCATCGAAAGAAACGTCGGATTGGTTGGTAGTGATACCCAGGACGTTGCCGAGAGAGGTGATGATGCCTTTTGGTTGGTTAGGGTTGACTGGTTTGTTATTTAAGAAATTTGAGAACAAATCAGATTTTGTTGAGCCCTGGCTTGCTAGGCTGGAAGGTGATGATATTTTTTGAGGTTTTAAGATGTTGAAAGCACCAAAAAGTACCAAAAATAAGGCAATTGCTCCTAAAAACGAAAACGCCCCCGAGGGGACTCGAGGGTGTTTGTTTTTTTGTCCTATGTGTATTGGTGGGGCGTTAGAAGAATTTATTGGTTCGTTTGGAAGTTGAGTTGTTGGTAATTGTTGAGTAGAAAGATCAGATTGTTGTTTGATGACTACCGACTTTGTTTGTGTTTGAGGGGTAGTTTCTAAAGGTTGTGGTTGTTGGATAGTAGATTTGTTATTGTTGGTTGTAGTAGTGGCTTGAAAGTAAGCAGGAACAACAGGAATGTTTTGTGGAGTAAAGTTGGCTGGATTTGAGTTGGTTTGAGTGGTGTAGATTTGTCCGAGTTGTTTGAGTTTTTTGACTCTATTTATTTCTTGTGCTGAAAAAATTCTATGATTTTTTTCGTTTCTTTGAGTGTTAATGATGCCTTGTTCATCCCATCTTCTAACTGTTTTTACTGATACGTCTAAAGCCTCGGCGGCTTGAGAAATAGAAAGATAGTTTGGGTCAGAAGAAGTAATGGTAGTGGTGATTTGGTGATCGTTTGGTAGAGGTTGATGCTTTCTGTTTAATAGTGGAAGCAGTTGGTCTGTGGTGTAGGTTCGTTGATTTTTGGTGTTTCTAGAGGGTTTGATGAGGCCTGCATCTTCCCATCTTCTAAGAGTTTTTGGGGAAACTCCCAAAAAGTCTGCTGCTTTGGAAATGGTAAGTTTTTTTGAAGGGTTTTTTGTTGAAAGAGAATTCATGTTATGGGACTTAGTTTTTGGCTGTAAAAATTATCTGCATCCACCTACCTATGTGGGTATGGTCGTAGTCATGGTGGGTATGTTCAATGTCCACTTATATTTATGGCAGAATTTTCGTGCAAAAGCAAGTATTTATAGGGATATTTTTTTCTGAGAATTTTGCAGAAAAATAATGTTTAACCCAAGTTTATAAGGCCTGAATTGTTTGAGTGTGAATTACTTGTTTTGGAGAGAGGAAGAGAGTTTAAATGGGAAGTTATCTTGCTTGTTTCTTAGTTAAGAGGTAGTTGATAGGTTTCAGGGGTTGAGGAATGAATATTCTTCCTGAGTAAGAGCCTTTGAGAGATGATTTAACGGGTTATCTTAATTAAGACGTGTATTTGATAGTAGTGATGGAGAATTGTTTGTAAATGTTAGTAATCTGAAACCTAATTTAGGAGCGAGGATGGTTCTTGTGAGATCGATATTTTAGTTTTAAGTAGCCAAATTTTAGTTATAAAGCCTAAATTTATCCTATTTGCGGAGCAGTGAGGCGAGTGCTTGCTAGTTAGATGGCTGAATTTAGATTGAAGTATCGCATTATGATTATTATTTTCAATAATGTAGATGTAGTGTTTATATAAGGTATATACTTGGGTGTTTTGTGAGAGAAGTGTGGGTTTTTTGAGCGTCATCACTTTTACATGGTTAAATAAAAATATTCTGCAGAAAATTACTGAAAATAAACTGGGATTGATATTTGGTTTTAAGAAATAGTCTAATTTCTCTGACTTTTTTCACGCCGACCTCGTTTCTTGAGGTGAGATTATTATTGTATTA